>NZ_CAOS01000010.1 GCF_000315365.1 Desulforamulus hydrothermalis Lam5 = DSM 18033 | reverse complement strand
AGGCAGCGAGAAAAGACGCGAAGCAACAGCGANCGGGGGCGAAGAAGGGGGGGCAACAACAAAGACAGAGGAACAAAGCCGAACGAGGAGAGAGCAGGAAGAGAAGGGAGAGGAACGGAGGCGNGGACACAAGGAANGCACGGGANGCAGAAGAGGAGAAGGGAAGAGCGAGCAAGCAANCGAGCAAAAACGCAGGCAANAAAACNAAACCCGGCAAAGCGAANAACACGANAAAAAANGAGGAACACAGGAGGCACGAAAAGACAACGCGAAAAAGACGACAACACAACAGGAANCCAAAGAAGAGAGGCGAGACGAACCCAACCGAGACACGCAAAAACGCCAGCGCCCCCCAAACAGAAGCGAGGACACGANAGAAAAANGGAAAAAGAACAAGGAGAAGAAAAAGGGCGGACNAANNCAAAGAAAAAGGACANCCACAAANCNACAAGCAGAAAGACCANACCCACAAAAAANCACAAAGCACAGAGGAAGACGAAGGAAGAAGAACGCAACGGANAACAAAAAGAGACCCGAAACAGAAGAGCACACACANACAGAGAAGGANCAAAAAGANAACCCACAANANACACGAAACACNNGGACANNNNAAAGCAAAANGAACGGCAAAGCGAAACACCNACNNANGCGAGCNACGGGGGGGGGGACNCCGGCCGNGAAGCCGCCGCACCNANAAGACGGGGAAGGAGACAGCAAGANCAAAGGACGCCAAACGAACNGACCAAAACCACCGACCNAAAACAAAGAAAGAACCGACACCCGGGCCGACAGCCAAAAAGAGGGGCGGGACCACGCCCGACCAGAACAAGCACGGCAACACACGAGGGAGGGGGGCAAAAAAAAAAGGCGCGACACCAGCAGCCCACCCGGAAGCGGCAGGACAAGGACAACCCACAAAAAGCCCGCCACGAACAGGCGCACAGGGGCAGAGACAGCCGACCANCTGAAGGGGATCAAGAAGGGAGAGGCCAGAGCCGAAAACAACGAGAAAAGGGGCAGACCGGGGGACGNACCANCNNGAAAGACNANANNAAGGACNNCCGTTGGCCACGCGTCGACTAGTCAGGGGGGGGGGGATCATCTCCCATGCCCAGTACGACGGTTTTCATCTGGTCGGTCAGCATTACCTTTGGGATGCCCCCAAAATATTCAAAAGCATGAATCAAGCAACGAAGAAAGCTGTGAATGTCACAACGCTTAGTGAACTCTATATAGGTGGAACGAGAGTACCCCAATACCATGACAAATACCGGCACTTTTCGGACTGTACCGTCCAAATCTACGTAATCACACAGTCCCCAGTCGACCTGTGCATATTCACCAGGTTTCGTCTCGTAACGAAGAACAGCGGGAACTTGTTTGGGAGGACGGAAGTCCTTCACATAGTCTTTCAAGATGGTACGTCCCCCGGTATACCCCTTTTCTCGTAGAAGATCGAATAAAACCTCGCAGTTATAGATACCTTCTTGAAGACGTTCCTGCAGGAACGGTTTATACGGATCAAGCTTGGAACCACGAGATTTACGGTTTCCCTTTTTGGGGGAGAATTCACCCCGGAGATATCGGCGAACTGTATTTCGAGAATGCCCCGTTAGACGGGCAATTTCACGAATTGTCCTCCCGTCGGCCATTAAGGTATGTAAGGATATCACTATCCCACTCCTTAGCATGTGTCTCCCTCCTAAGATTAACTTGGCCGTTAATTACGAAGGGGATATATTCGCTAAGGGTGGGTCATTTTCTTTCCGGCGAACCTGGGTCAATTATATCCCGGCGGTGACACACCATTTTAGTAAATAAATTTTACTAACCTTTCCTGGTTGGTTTGTTCAGGGTTTATATATTTTAGCGTTTTGTTCACAGCGTCGTGCCCCTATACTTCTGCAAACCAGGAGAACCGTCCCTATGGTTTTATGGTTTGACAAAGCAAGGAAAGGTGATGTATGATATAAGTAAGAAATTCTTACAAGGGTGTGTTAATGTGGATGAATTTTATATTGCAAGAGTTACCACTAAGGGCCAAGTAACTGTGCCTATGGAATTAAGGAAACATCTTAAAATCAAGGAAGGCGATTATATTCTCTTTAAGAAGAACGGGACAAAGATAGAAATTAAAAAAATGGTTGAACCAAATGATTTTGAGAATTTTGCCCGTCCAATCAGAGAGAGGTTTCAAAAGGGTGGTATAACTCCAGAGGATGTTGAGGATGCAATAAATTGGGCAAGAGGAAATCATAAATGAGAATTACAGTTGATACCAATGTTCTAATTTCAGCCCTAGGATGGAACGGTGCGGAAGCAGCCGTGATAGAGATGGTTCTTGATTCAAGCCTGGTACTTTGTCTGTCTGCGCAAATACTAAGTGAGTTCTACAGGGTGGTTAATTATCCTAAATTCGGATTCACTGATGAAGAAATTGACGGTTTTATCGGGAGATTGTTAACAAATTCAATAATTGTAAACCCCTCTCAAAGTATTAATGCCGTAGCTGATGATCCTGACGATAACAAAATTATTGAATGTGCGGTTGAAGGAAAAGCCGAATATATAATTTCCGGTGATAAGCATTTACTCTCTTTAGGTGAGTATAAAAATGTGAAAATATTAAGGGCATCGGAGTTTTTGCAAGTTCTGCTAGCTAACCATGAACAGGAAAAGTATCCATCAAACAATAGGCATAAATCTTAAAGCCATTTATTTTCTTATACTCCCCCAGCGTCTGCAAGAATTTAAGTGAGTCTTCTGGTTTGTTCAGGGTTTATCTAACTTACCGGCGTGTTCACAGAGTCGTGCCCCTATACTTCTGTAACCAGGAGAACCGTCCCTATGGTTTTTATGGTTTTCAGCGTCGTGCCCCAATACTTCTGCAAACCAGGAGAACCGTCCCTATGGTCTGGGGCAACCCCTTTGCTTTGGCAAGTTACGCTTTTAATATAATGGCCCTGCTGATACCTGTTAACCTGGCAATTTGCCTGGTTGATAAACCTTTTTCCCTTAGAATTCTTAAAAACCTGTCTCTTTTGCACCTGTCCATCCTTTGTAATTCATGACAATGATTAACACGGCAGGTTAATTTAATTATTTCCGCTGCTTCACTATCCTTAATTAAATTTATATAGGCAATATCCAAACAACTGTCTTTATTTTCTGTTTTGTGAAAAGCTATAAAGTTATTTAACGCCTTTTCTCTGTTGTCGCCAAATATTTTTAAGGCTAACTCAGTATCTACTATCTTGCTTTCGCTAACATACTCAGCATAACTGCTCCATTTATATTGGCTAATTTCCTTAACCAGGCCTGCTTTAAGCGGGTTTTGGTGAATATATCTTAAAACAGTCAAAAAATACTTGCCATCCTCCACGGCCTCGCTTTTATAGCGGTCTTGAAACAAGTGGCCGCATCGTTCATATTTCCTGTTGTACCAGTATACATAGCTGGCGCCTATACGCCGCATAATTAAACCTAATTCCTCAACTTCTTCCTTAATTAGTAAGTGAACATGGTTATCCATCAAACAATAGGCATAAATCTTAAAGCCACTTATTTTCTTATACTCCCCCAGCGTCTGCAAGAATTTATGTGAGTCTTCTTCTTCCTCAAAAATTAACTGCTTATTTATACCCCGCAGAACAATATGGTAGATGCCGCTTTTACTTTTCTTTCGCCCTGTTCTTGGCATATTTATCATCACCTTAATTATTCCGTCCCCCTGGGAAATTGTCGTGCCCCAATACTTCTGCAAACCAGGAGAACCGTCCCTAAAAAAGAGGAAGCCACGACCGCTTTGTGCGGCCATGACTTCCTTTTTCCCTAAACCAGGAGAACCGTCCCTATGGTTTACTCAACTTTCACAGTTACGGTGTAGAACTTGTTAGCTAACTTAATGGTAAGGGTTACAGTACCAGTGCTGCTACCAAAATCTAAATCATTTTTAACTATATTTTGATTAGAGGAGTATACTTGGTAGTCACCACTAGTAATTGCAATCTTATCGCCGTACTGGTCGTAGCCCACGAAGATGCCGCCATTTACATCAGTACCAAAGAGCACTTTGTCAAGCTCATCTGTTGTTTTAACACTGATGGCGTTTTTCAGTTGGGTTACGGTGGTTAAGGCCGGGGTAGAATCAACAACTGTAAAGGTAAAGGTAGCTATGGTAAGATCGTTAACCTTTACATACACCTTCTCAGTACCTTTGTTAGCTGCAGTTACTGTTTTGTCACTAACACTTACAGCACCATCACTAGTGAACTCGTCGCTTACGGTGAAGGTTGTGACTTCTTTAATGTAGTTGCCGTTAATGTCTTTTTCGTAAACAGCTACAGTAACTTCCTTGGGTCCTTGAGCTCTATCTTCATCATCACCGTTTTTATCCAGCTTGGTGGTTTCTACTACGGCAGCATAGCCGGCAAAGGCAGCTTTTTCAACCAGAGCTACGTTGAAGGTTTTGGTCAGTTTGGTGGTACCTTCTTCGTAGGTTACGGTAACTACAGCAGTGGTGGGATCACCAGCGCCGGGATTAAGTGTGATTTCAGCAACGCCATCAGTAAGGGAAATACCAGTTAAATCGTTCGCACCAATAACATCAGTCTTATTAATTTCCGCTGACAAAGATGCATCAACGCTCTCCATCACACTGCCGTACTGATCCAGCAATTCTACCTTGACTTTGGCAGGAATATCAGAAAGTTTAACCAGGGTTACCGAGGTTTTATCCAACCGCAGGGCGGTGGCCACCGGATCGGCTTTAACCTGTACGGTAACAGCCTTGCTTACCTGCTTGCTGCCAGCCTTGGCGGTAATTACAAAAGTAGCGTTGCCTACAGATACGGGTGTAACATCACCTGTTACTTCATCAATGACAGCCACGGTGGGAGTGGTGGATCTGTAGGTGAATGTAGTAGCAACGTCAGTAGTTAATTCTTTGCCATCCTGGTTTAATGCCTCTGCTTTAAGTTTGTAGCCAGTATCAGAGAGGAACAGGGAGGTTACAGGCTTATCAAAGTTAGGATTGCTTACATTATCCAGTGTCCACCGGCCGATGGCAGCCAGTTCTTCCAAGGTTTTCTTAACGGTAATAATTACGTTGCCGGTTTGAATTTCTGTGTCCTTAATTTTCAGGTTGACAACGGCGTAGGCAGGACTATCATTGCTATTACTTGCAACAAATGTTGCAGTATCAACAACGGTTGAATCCGAGCTTTCTAATGTAAGATCACCTTTAGCAAAGTTGGCGGTAATGTCGTTGCCTGCTTCGTCTTTAATTACATAGGCCAATTCTTCACCAGTAGCATAAACGGTTTTGGTGAAAGCAATGGAGGCCGGCTGCTGCTCGAGGTATTTAAATTCGGCTTCGCCTGCTTCTAAAGGCAATACGTTTTCTTCTTTAGCGGGAACGGCGGTGCATTTAACAACGTATTCTTTATTAGCTTCCAGCGCGTCTAATAAGGTGATAACCGCAGCCTTTTCGCTAACTGCTACTTTATCGATAACTTTAATGGCATATTCATTGCCTTTTTCGTAAAGGCTGAAATTGTTAGCCAGCACAGCGCCGATTTCTGCATTAAAGGTTACTTTAACTTGCTTTGTATTAACGGCAACCGCACTCTCAACAACCAGCTGCTGGGGTGCCGTTACAGTCACCGCAATGGTGGCATCCTTTACGGTTTCGCCGGTTTTGCTGCCTTTAACGGTGATGTTAGCGGTGCCGGCTTTTACGGCGGTGATGGTTACTACATTGCCTTCTACGGCAGCGGTGGCAATTGCGTTGTCAGAGGAGGTTGCGGTGTAGGAAACACCATCTACTACGGCAGTACCCTTCTTGGCGGTCAGGGTAACGAGTTCAGTTTTGCCGGCTTCTACGCTGACAGTTGCCTTATCGGCAGTTACCACAACATCTTTGGCCACAACTTGAGTCCACTTCATTTTGCGCTCTTTGCTGGGCACTTGCTTGGCGTCGAAGGCCAGCTTAGAGTAGGACTCGGTTAAGCTGTAAGTTACGTTGTACCTCAAGTCGCTGAAAACAGCAGCGTAGGTGTTTTCGTCTACTTCTTCCCAAACAGCTTTCTTGCTGTTCAGTTTAACATACTTGTTCAGAATACCCAAGTCAACCGCTTTATTTGTTCCAGATAAAAGGTAACCGGCCGGGCGGGTACCAGCCAGCCCAGGATAACCCGGGCCAGTTTGACTGTCGCCGCTTCATCACCGCCGGCAGCCCGGGCGGCCATAACCGGTTGGTTGGTTTTTAGCTTTAACTGCGCTTCCAAGGGGCCTTCGGGCACGCTGTTATCGATGTCCAGCAGGATGTTGGCCACCTGGATTTGGGCCGGTGTTTTATCGCCGGCTTCTTTGACGGTAATAACCAGCAGGTTGTCTTCGGCGCTGCTGCCGGCCAGGCGCAGGTCGCCCACCGGTACGCTGACCTGGGGCGGTACCTGCCAGGCAACGCCGGCGGGCAGTTCAAGCCAGATTTCGTCGCCGGCGGCCAGGGTGCCGGCCTTGCCCTCATGCAAGGTGACAGCGGGCAAGCTCTGGCCGCGCCGGCCCGGCTGCAGCATACTGCCGGCCGCCGCAGCCGCCACCGGGGGCGCCACCTGACCAATAACCGCCTCGGTTTGCAGGTTGCCGCCGCTCAAGACAGCCGTAAGGGGGCCGCTAAACCGCTCATCCGGCCGCAGCACCAGGTGCAAGCGGATGACCGCCGGCTCTTCCTGGCTGGCCTGCGCCAGCCGGAAGCTGAGGCCGTGGCTGTCCCACTGCTGCAGCAGGCCGCCGCAGTAGTCGTCCGGCTCAAATTTGACAACCTCCAGCAGTTCTACCCCCGCCGGCAGCTGCAGGCGGTAGGGGCGGCCGGGCAGCAACAGGCCGCTGCCCTGTTCCCGGACAGTCAGTTGAAGGGGCTCTGCCCGGTTGTCCTGTCCCGCCACCAGTTGGGCCGGCGGCTCGGCCAGCAGCTGCAGGCCGTCGCTGTTGTATTCGGCTATAACCTGTTCGGTTTTATCCAGGGCAGTGCCTTTGATAATAACTTCCACCGGCCCGGGCGGCGCGCCGGGTTCAACTTCCAGCAGCGGTTTGATCACCAGCTCACCCCGGCGGCCCTGCCCGGCCGGCACGGTAAAGGTAATCAGCAGGGTGCGGGGGCCGTCGGTGTCAATTTGCAGGTGGTCCGCCGCCGCGGCAAAACCGCCCTGCAGGCTGACCAGGGGCTGGCCAAAGCTGTCTTGCTGCCGCATGTCACCCCAGCGAAAACCGGGCGGCAGGGTCAGCTTGAATTGCTGCGTGCTGCCCGCCAGGCAGCCGGCGGCACTTTCGGCGACGGTCAGGGTGGCGCCGTAACCCTGCTCGGCAATCTGGGCCACGGGGTCACTCACCTGCAGGATGGCCTGGCCGCCGCCGATACGGGCCACCGTAAGGGTGCCGGGGGTTACGCCGGCCTGGTTGGCTTCGATGGTGAGGCGCAACTCACCCTGCAGGTCGAAGCCTATTACACCCAGCCGCACCGTCAGGGTGTTGAGGGCTTCCAGGCCGTCCAGGTCGTAAAAGTCGATGGTTAGCCGGTTGCCCTCAATGACGGTGTGGTTGCTGGTAATATCCCGGCCGTCCAGCAGCACCCGCAGGGTTTCTTCGTCCCAGTCGGCATTATCGGGCAGGCTTAAGGTAAAGCTCTCGCCGGCCGCAAAATCACCGCTTTGTTCTTCCCTGACGGTGAGGGTGCCCAGGGCACCCTGGTAGTCGCTGTCAATAATTTTTATTTTATCTAAATTGTTTTTGCTGGCCGCCCCGGCAACGCCGGGCAGCAGCAAATGGGCCGCCAGCAAAAGGCAGGCCGCCATGCCGGTAACAGTTTGGCGCAGGTAAGAAATGGCAATCACTCCCTGTAAAAAATAACCGTCTTTTCTTTATGGTAAAAGACGGCCTAAGGGTGTTTTTTGTTGCGTCCGGTTTAAATTTTGCCGCTCAGCTCGCCGGTGAGGCGCTGCAGGGTTTCCAGCAGGTTGGTGTGGGCAGCCGCCACTTCGGTTTTGGCCTGCTGCACCTGGGCCAGGTTGAGGGACATTTCATCCACTTCGTCTTTGGTTTTCATGCCCACTTGCCAGAGGGTTCGGTATACCCGCAGCCCTTCGGCGGCCTGCTTTTCTTTTTCTGCCAGGGCCTGGTGCTGCTGCTCCAGGTTCAGCACCGCCAGGCAAAGCTGCCTGGCCTGCAGGCGGATGGCTTCCCTTGTATCCTGGGCGGTGTTTTTGGCCTGGGCTTCGTTGTAGTCGCCAATGTCGTAATATTTTTCGTAATATTTAAGGTACTGATAGGTTTTGGCTGCCTCGGCGACAGACCATACTTCGTAGGAATTGTTCACCGCCTTCAGCACGGTTGTATCTACATCCAACTGCCCGACCGGCTGGAAGCCAATGGTGTCGGTAAGCAGGGGGCGTTCATCCTGGGGCCGGCCCATTAGTTTGTTCAGGGCGCTGTAGGCTTTGCTCAGGTTGTTGGTTTTTTCTTCCAGGCCGGCCTGAGCAGCCTTTAAGTCGGCATCGGCCTTGAGGATATCGGCCTGGGTGGCCATGCCTACCTGGTAACGGGCGTAGGTGTGGGAGTGCCGCTGCAGCACCACAGCCAGGTTTTGCTTGGCCACCGCCAGCTGCTGTTCAGCCAGCAAGACATCGTTATAGGCTTTATGCACGTCAATTTTTAGCTGCTTTTTCTCGTTTTCCAGCTTTTTTTCGGTAAGGCGGTAGTTTAAATCGGCGCTGAAGTAGGCTTTATAAACCGACCGTTCGGTCTCTTCCGGTATGTTGTAGCCGTACCTGACGCCGTTCAAGTTCCACTGCAAGTCGTCCCGGGTGATGTCGGCCTTTTCCAACTCCATGGCGGTATTGCTGACAGCCGGGCTGTTGGCCAGGGCCTGTTGCAGGGCCTGCTGCAGGCTTAAGGCAGGCCGTTCCGGTACGGCGGCCAGGGCGGGCAGTGCCTGGCAGCAGAGCAGCGCCAGGCCGGCTAGGAGGGCAATAAGTCTTGTTTGCACTGTAAAGGCCTCCTTTGCTTAGGGGCAAAGCCCGGGCGCCAGGGCCCGGGCTTTGTTTTATGCTGGTTTGTTAGTTGTTTGGTTAGCAGGCAATTAGTAGGAGATAACTACTTTGCCGTTAGCATAGCCCACGTTGGCACCCAGGGCTTCAGCTACGAAGCGGGCAGGCAGCATGGTGCGGCCGTTGGTTACTTCCGGAGCTACATCCATGGTGGTAGCTGCATCGTTTTTCAGCAGGGTGGTGCTGCCGATGGTCAGCTTGATGGTGTCGTTGCCCTTCTTCAGGGTAACTACGCCGTTTTCGTAAGCAACATCGTTTTCACTTACGCCCAGGGCATAAGCCAGGTAGCGTACGGGTACGTAGGTGCGGCCGTTCTTGATGTAAGGAGCAGCATCCATAACTTTGGTTACGCCACCAGCGGTGTAGATGCTGGAGCCAATTTCAAACATAGCAGTGCCAGCTTCGGGAGCGGGAGTTACTACCACAGCGGCAACAGCCTTGGCAGCGGTTGAGGTGTTAAATTCACCTTTGTCTAAGCTGCTGTCGCCACCATCTTCATCGTAACCAATCATTGCTTTATCGTTGTGAACGATAGCAGAACCTTTAACTTCTGCTTTTACTTCACCTTCGGGAATGTTCCGGGTAAGGTCGACAGTGATGCCAGAAATCTTAATCTTGGAAGCCTTGCTGGATTCGTTCTTGATCGGAATAATCAGTACTGAATCATCGCCGTCTGCGGTATCAATGTTGTCATCATCCAGCTCCAGGTTGCCTTCGATAACTTCTACTTTGTAATCATTCCACTCAACACCGTCGGTCAGTTTAACACGCAGTTCGGTTTTGCCATCGCTGTCATCGTAATCATTTTCATCGGCAATAGCACCGGCTTTAGTTTCGGTAATAACAATATCACCAATAGCCTGGCTCTTAACGCCGACTTTAACAGGAGATTTTGCAGCTTCGATGGTAACAGGAGCTACGGCTTTAGCTACTACCAGTTTGCCTTCGGCACCGGCTTTGCCGCCAATTGCCATTTCAATATCGCCAGACTTGTTGGCTTCAATGGACATGGTAAGTTTGAACTTGATTTCCTTGGTGTCATCCAGCTCTTCGTTGGTTACTTTAAGAGTAACTTCGTTGTCATCAATTTCGCTAACTTCAACGTAATCATCGCCTTTGGTGAAGTTAACTTCGGTTACTTTTACCCAGGTGGGCAGGGTCAGAGTCAGCTTGCGACCAGCCACTAAGGTGTTTTTCACGTTTTCTTCAAGGGTGATTTCTTCGGTTTCTTCATCCATGCGGCCAGCAATAAATTCTTCAACTTTCTTCACAGATGCTTCTACACCAAAGTCAGCATACTTAGCAATTACTACATCAGTGGAATCAACATTGTCGCCGTCTACAGTAACTTCTACGTCACCGTACTTAGCATCATTATCAGCAACGATATAAGGATCGATTTCAATGTAACCACGGAGGTCATCTCTGCCGCGGTCGGCACTGTCAAACTTAATTTTTAAAGTGCGGCCTTCAATGGAAACATTGGTGGGATTAATACCATCAAAGCCACCCAGGAACTTAATGTTTTCGTCAGCATTATCTACCATTTCAGCTTCGTCCCAATCAAACTTGCTGGGCAGCTTAATGGTAATTTCTTGCTCGTTGTCATCATTCATGGAGCCAACAGCAGCTTCCTCAATAGTAATGGTACCGCCTTTGCCGCTTTCGCCGATGGTTTCTACTTCATCTACAGTAACAACAGCATCGCCGTCAAAAGCGCGGGCAATCAGCAATTCCTGGCTGGTAACGGCAGAGTCTTTGCCGTCAATTTTAATCTTAATGTCGCCGTTTACAGAGCTTTTGGCTTTAATGCGAACGTTTTGCAGAATGATTTGGTCGTTTTTGCCGTCTTCAACAGTGCTAGGCATGGTTACTTCGATTTTAGAATCGGTAATATAACGGATGTCTACTGTACCATTTTCGGTATCATTTTTCCAAATAGCATTGATTTCGCTGTCTCTGTCAAACTCAACGCCACTGGGCAGAGTCAGTACGAAGACATCGCCGGGTTGGAAGTCGTTGTTGTAGTCTTTGTCTTCACGGATGGTGATATTGCCAATTTGATGGTACTCGTTGTCGTTTTGGATGCTAATAACCTTGCTTACGCTGTTCTTGGAGTAAGCAAAGGCAGGGCCGGCAGCCGGCAGCAAGATACCGCCAACCAGAGACATGGCCACTAAAGTAGAAACTACTTTTCTGGTCTTCTTCAATTGTGTTCCCTCCTGTATATTTTTTAGGTTATTTGCTTTAAGGACGGCACCCTTAAGGGGCTGCCCTTTGTGCTTTCATTGGTTTAGACGCCGGGGTTGCCGGGAAGGTTCCCGGTTTTTGCAAAAATTTTTTAATCCGGGTTGCACAGGTCGTCCGGCCGGTAGCCGTTCAGTTGGGCGTGCAGTTTATCGGTAAACCAGGCCCGGTACTGCTCCGGAATGGCTTTGGCCTCCTCGCAGTTGGGGTGGTGGTAGAGTCCGCTGCGGCGGTCGCCCAGGTATTTGCCGTACTCGGCATTGCCGGGCAGGTGCAGGCCATGCGTCAGCTCATCCGGTATTAAGGCCGGCCCCGGCTGCTGGGTGGTTACCCGGTAGGTTTGGCCGTCGGTGGCCACCACAATATGGCCATGGCTGCCGCTGGTATAAAGGGCGGCGCCGGATTGTTGGATGCGCTGCAGCACCGGCCCGTGGGGGTAGCCGGGCTGTGTGTAATCAGTGGTTACCACCACTGCCCGGGGCCGGGTTTTTTGCAGCAGCTCCTGGCTGGAGGAGTTAATGCTGCCGTGGTCGGCCGCCTTGAGCAGGGTGACCGGGCCGGGCGGCACCTCGGCCAGCTCGTTCTGGCCGGTGCGGTCGGACATGAACAGGAAGGTCTGGCCGCCCACCTTTAATGAAGCAACCAGGGAACGGGCGGCGGCTGATTGCCTGAACAAATCGGCCTGGCGGCTGTGCACCGTAAAGGTAACGCCGGACAGTTCGTAAACCTGGCCGTCGGCGCCAGCCAGGGGCACGCCCCGCTTGGCCAGTTCTTCTTTAAATGAAGTGTAAAAACTCTCGTGGCTGGCACCGCCGCTGTCAATGGCCTGCTTAACCGGGAAGCTGCGCAGCACGGCGGCCAGGCCGCCCATATGCTCATCCCGGGGGGTGGTAGCCACCAGCAGGGTTATTTGCTTGACGCCCTGTTGGCGCAGGTAGGCGGTCACCGTGCCGCCGCCGCCTTTGGTGGGGCCAGCATCAATGAGGATGTTCTGGTCGTTTAGCAACTGAATCAGGATGGCATCGCCGGTGCCCACGTCGATAAAGTGGATTTTGGCCAGGGGCAACGGCTGCAGGCTGACTTTGCCGCCGGCGTAGGTTACCTGGTAGTTCAAACATTCGGCGATAAAGCGCAGGGGCAGGTAGGCTTTGCCCTGCTGCACCAGGGGCGGTACGCCGGTGGAAACAATTTTGCCGTTGAGCCAGGCCATGGCGTCGCCAAAGCGGATTTGCAGCACGGTGCCCTGCTTTTCGATGTAGGCGGTGTTGGCATCCGCCAGGTAGGTAACCTTGGCCCCCAGTAATTCTGAGGTGGCCCGCAGGGGCATGAGCAGGCGGCCTTGCTGGCTGACGGTATCCAGCAGGGCGGTGTGGCCGTTTACCTCCACCGGGGTGGCAGCCAGGGCGGGCGTGGCCAGGCACAGCAGGATCAGCAAGAGGAGCCAGGTTTTTTTAACATGCATGCCGGAAACCTCCTTTTATATGCTGGGTGTATTTTAACAGGTATCCGGAAACCGGCGGGCGGTCAGCCCACCACTTTTTTAAACAGCTTACTGCTCTTGGGCTTGGGCAAAACGTTCATCATGGCCAGGGCTTTGCCGGTGCCCTGGGCCACGCAGGAGATGGCGTCATCCGCCACATAAACCGGCAGGCCGGTTTCTTCAGACAGCAGCCGGTCTAGGCCGTGCAGCAGGGAGCCGCCGCCGGTCATGACGATGCCTTTGTTGACGATATCGGCGGCCAGTTCCGGCGGGGTCATTTCCAGCACTTCTTTTACCGCTCCCACCACCGCTTCCAGGGGTTCGGCAATGGCGTGGTAAATTTGGTGGCTGCTGACGGTAACCGCTTTGGGCAGGCCGGTGACAAGGTCGCGGCCCCGGATTTGGGTAACCCGCTCGGGGGTTTTCTGGGGGAAGGCGGTGGCAATTTCCACTTTAATTTCTTCGCCGGTGCGCTCGCCGATCATCAGGCTGAATTCTTTTCTGATATAGCGCACAATGGCTTCGTCAAACTTATCGCCGCCCACCCGGATGGAGCGGCTGCAGACGATGCCCCCCAGGGAAAGCACCGCCACATCCGAGGTGCCGCCGCCGATGTCCACCACCATGGAGCCGCTGGGTTCCGAGATGTCGATGCCGGCCCCCAATGCGGCGGCCAGGGGTTCTTCGATGAGGTGGGCGCTGCGGGCGCCGGCGGAGATGGCGGCCTGGCGCACCGCCCGTTCCTCCACGCCGGTGACGCCGGAGGGGATGCACACCATCACCCGGGGGCGGAAAAACCAGCTTTTGCCAACGGCTTTAATAATGAAGTAGCGGAGCATTTTTTCGGTAACGTCGTAGTCGGCAATGACGCCTTCCCGCAAGGGCCGGGTGGCCACGATGTTGCCGGGGGTGCGGCCCAGCATGCGGCGGGCTTCTTCGCCGACGGCAATAATGCGGCCGGTGTCTTTGTTTATGGCCACCACCGAGGGCTCCCGCAAAACAATGCCTTTGCCTTTGACGTAAACTAACACGCTGGCGGTACCCAGGTCGATGCCGATGTCGCTGCTTAATCCAAACATTGGCTGTTCCTCCTAGCTTATATGTATCATGCGGTAGGGTTGCTTGCTGCAGGTACGGGCTGCAGGTTACGGGCATGGATTTTTCGCTTCCTGTGTGCGGCCGGGCCGGTGCTGCGGGCCGCCGCTGCGACGGGCTTGTCCGCCGTTCGGTGGGTTGTACACCGGTCTGAGAAAAGAAATAACAGGAATGGCAGATTGTCCTAAAGTGGTAGGATTCTCTCTTTCCTGCTAAAATTCCTCTTTAGCTGCAAAATTTTGCAGCCGGCCTAGCCAATTTCTTTATACTTGCGGCGGGTGGCTTCGCCGCCCCGCAGGTGGCGTTCGGCTTTGTTTTCATCCAGGATGGCTTTGATTTCCTGGGCCAGGTGTTTATTCAGGGACGGGAGCCGTTCGGTCATGTCTTTGTGCACAGTGCTTTTGCTGACCTGGAACACCTGGGCGGCTTTGCGGACGGTGGCCCGGGTTTCCAGGATGTAGGCACAGATGTCCAGCACCCGTTTTTGGATGTAGTCCTGCATTTCCCTACCTCCTGTTTGAGAAGTGAGATGTGAGAGGTTTGAAGTTAGATTGTAAAGTTAGAAGTGAGAGAGTGTATGTCTATATGCATTGGTGAGTTGTTTTTCGCCGAGCTTGCTGTTACTTAAATATATGCGGGGGGGTAGGAGAAATGTCACAAAACAAAAAGAAAATGGCCGTTATTTGGCCATATGGATGAGCAATGACAAGCTATTATTTATTTCCAGTAAATATTGGGGTCTACCGGCCGGCCGTTGCAGGTAACCTTAAAGTACAGGTGGTTTTCCCGCAGGCCGTTGGCCTGGCTGTGGCGGCCCAGGGTGCCGATCACCTGGTTGGGCGCCAATTGCTGGCCGGCCTTTACCCGCACCTCGGCCAGGCCGCTGTAGGCAGTCTGCCAGCCGTTGCCGTGGTTGACGGTGACGGTTTTAGTGTTGTTGTCGCCGCTCACCACCAGGGTTACCGTACCCGGCAGGGCGGCTTTTACTTCACTGCCCGGGTCGGCGGCCAGGGCTACACCGGTATGGTAGCGGTAATCCCGGTAGACTTCTGAGTAGTTCATGCCCACGCCGGTAAGGGCATGTCCCAGTACTGGCTTTACCATGTCGGCCGGGTTAACGGCCGGTTCGCTCGGGGCGGGCGGCGTTGCGGCCGGCTGACCGGCAGCCGGGCCGGCGGGCGCTGCGGCCGGCGGCGTGCTGCGGCCGGCCGCAGTGCCGTTGTCCTGGTTAATTACCTGGTTAACCGGCGTGGGCGGTTGGACAACCGGCCGGGCCGGGCCGGCCTGCCAGGCATAGATGCCGCCGCCGATTAAGAAGGCGGCCAGCATAACGCCCAGCAGGGTAAAGGGATTTACTTTGTTCCCTTTGAAAAACCACTTTTTCAGCCACTGGCGGTATTTGTTAACAAGATCCTGGTTGCGCAGCCGGTTGCGCAAGTTGTTGTCGAAGGGCCACATGCTGTTATTCCTCCCTTTTGTTGTGGTTGTTTAGTTAGAGTATGGCCAAAAGGGAAGCTGATTATACATGCCGCCGGGCGTAACGGCGGGGTGCCGGCGGCAAGCCCGGGTATTTATTTGAGGGTGGTAATTTCAACGCCGCTGTAATAGTGCTTGAGGATTTCCTGATAGCTTTTGCCCTGCCGGGCCATGCCTTTGGCGCCGTTCTGGCAGAGGCCGACGCCATGGCCGTAGCCCCGGGTGGTAAAGGTAATTTTATCTCCCGCCGCCTGCCAGGTAAGGTTGGTGGAACGCAGTTGCAGCATTTCCCGCAGCAGGGTGGCCGGGTAGGTTTTGCTGCCCAGGCGGATTTCTTTGGGGCGGCCGGTGGAGGTTTGCGCTGTGACGGCCATGGCTTGGCCTGGCAGGGTGGCTGCCGGCAGCACCGACAGGTTGGTGTTAAGTTTTTGATCCAGTTCCGCCAGGGTGAAGGCAGCCTGGCTTACAACCGGGTAGTCCCGGCAGTAAGCGCAAGGCACCCCTTTAAGGTAGGGGGCAGCGGCTACCCATACTTCTTCGGCGTTTTCGGTATGGCCGCCGCAGGCGGCGTGAAAGGCCGGGAAGATGAGCCGACTGCGGTAGATAATAACCTGCCCCTCGGTGCTTGCCACCGCCCACCTGATTTTATAGTAGTATTCCAGGAATTTTACTTTGCCCCAGCGTTTTTGCATGGCCTCCCGGTCAAGCCAGGCCTGTCCTTCTTTGGGGTCGCTGGACACGTCTGCCCCCGGGTGGCGGCTGTTTTGCACGCCGCCGGGGGAAAGGCGCAGCATGATGTAGGTGCGGGCGGCCACCGCCTGGGCCTTGAGGGCTTCCAGCGGGAAGGCGGCGGGCATTTCGGCGGCCACCACGCCCACCAGGTATTCTTCCAGGGGCATGGTTTGGATGGCGCCGGTTGCGTGGTTGTACAGCCTTACCTGGGTGCCCCGGGATTCTATTTGGCTGCCGGGCTGACGGGGCGGCCACAGGTAGGCCAGCAGGGCGAGGGCCAGCAGGGCCAACAACAGTTTGCGCATGGCGGGTGCCTGCCTTTCATACAGGGTTTGTCCACCATATATATATGAAAGGCCCCGGCAAATTAGAACTCAGGTGCTGTTGCCGGTGCTTCGACAAGTCGCCGGCAGGGGATCATAAAATCACCGCTCGCCGGCAGGGGATCATAAACCACCATATAATGCTTAGGGCCCGCCGCCTAAGTCATGCGTTTAATGCGGGCGCCGGCGGCCTGCAGTTTTTCAATCAGGTTTTCGTAGCCCCGGTCGATGTGGTGGATGTTGGTAACCCAGGTTTCGCCGGCGGCGGCCAGGCCGGCCAGAATTAGGGCGGCGCCCGCCCGCAGGTCGGTGGCTTTGACGGCGGTGCCGGTGAGGCCGGCTACCCCCTGCACCACCGCCGTGCGCCCTTCAATTTTAATTTTGGCGCCCATGCGCTTGAGTTCGTTAACGTGCATGAAGCGGTTTTCAAACACGGTTTCGGTGATAATGCTGGTCCCCTCGGCCACACTCAAGAGGGCCATGAACTGGGCCTGCATGTCGGTGGGAAAACCCGGGTAGGGCAGGGTTTTGATGTCCACTCCCTTAAGGGTGAGGCCCCGGCAGTCAACCCGCAAGCCGTTTTCTTCTTCGCTGAGGTTTGCCCCCGCTTCAATCAGCTTAGCTACCACCGGTTTCAGGTGGTCGGTGATAACGTTTTCTACCAGCAGGTTGCCCCGGGTGATGGCGGCAGCCACCAGGTAAGTGCCGGCTTCGATGCGGTCCGGGATAACGGCGTGGGTGGCGCCGCCCAGGCTGTCGACCCCGTCGATGCGGATAACTTTAGTGCCCGCCCCTTTGATGCGGGCCCCCAGGGAGTTGAGGAAGTTGGCCAGGTCGACAATTTCCGGTTCCTCGGCGGCGTTTTCGATAATGGTTTGGCCGTCGGCCAAAACGGCCGCCATCATAATATTTTCGGTGGCCCCCACGCTGGGGAAGTCCAGGTAGATGCGGGCTCCCTTCAGCCGCCGGGCAAAGGCTTCGATATATCCGGCGCCGTAGCGGATATCCGCCCCCAGGGCGGCAAAGCCCTTGAGGTGCAGGTCGATGGGCCGGGTGCCGATGGCGCAGCCGCCGGGCAGGGAAATCCTGGCCCGGCCGGCCCGGGCCAGCAGCGGCCCCATCACCAGAAAGGAGGCCCGCATCTGGCGTACATACTCGTAGGGTGCTTCGCTGCCGGCCAGCCGGGGCACGCTGATATGAAGCCGGTCGTCCCTTTGTTCGATGTGCGCCCCCAAGCCCTGCAGGACAGCGCAAATTACCCCGACATCCGCCAGTTTGGGCACATCCAGCAGCACAGTGGGGCCGGCCGTTAACAGGGTTGCCGCCAGGATGGGCAGTACGGCGTTTTTGGCGCCGCTTGCTTTAATGCTGCCGCACAGCGGTTGGCCGCCTTGAATGACGATTTTTTCCATAGCCATGTGTCCTTTAAGTGTATAAATGTTTTGCCTGCGGCAGGCAGGCAAATCTAACATCAGTATTGCCAGCACCGGGCCAGAACATACCATGGGCCGGCCGGGCGCCTGGCGGGCGGCGGAAAACAGGCAAAAACCCCCGTCCGGCAAACCGGACGAGGGTTTTAAGCATGGCTTTATTTTGTTTATTACTCCACCGCTTTAAGGCGGTTGAGGGCTTTTTGCAGGGCAACTTCCGCCCGGGCCACGTCGATATCGGGGCTTTTGGCGGTAAGCCGCTGTTCAGCCCGCTGCTTGGCTGCCCTGGCCCGCTCCACATCAATCTGGTCGGCCCGTTCGGCGGTGTCTGCCAGCACCACCACGCGGCTGTTCTTCACTTCCATAAAGCCGCCGCTGACGGCCACTTTGAAGAACTTGCCGCCCTGCTGGATGCGCAGCACGCCGATTTTAAGGGCGGTTACCAGCGGGGCGTGCTCGGGCAGGATGCCCAGTTCACCGTCGGCGCCGGGGGCCACGATGAACTCGATTTCCTCGCTGAAAACAACCTTTTCAGGAGTAACGATATCAAGGCGTTGGGTTTTAGCCATAATTATGCACCAGCCTCAATACGTTTTGCCTTTTCCACAACTTCTTCAATGCCGCCCACCATGTAGAAGGCTTGCTCGGGCAGGTGGTCGTATTTGCCGGCCAAAATTTCGTTAAAGCCACGGATGGTATCTTTTAAGGATACATATTTGCCCGGTGCGCCGGTGAAGGTTTCGGCCACGTGGAAGGGCTGGGACAGGAAACGCTGCAGCTTACGGGCACGGGCCACGATCAGCTTGTCTTCGTCGGACAGTTCGTCCATACCCAGGATGGCGATGATGTCCTGCAGTTCTTTATAGCGCTGCAGCACCGACTGCACGCCCCGGGCGCACTCGTAGTGTTCTTTGCCCACAATGTGGGGGTCCAGAATACGGGAGGTGGAATCCAGCGGGTCGACCGCAGGATAAATGCCCAGCTCGGCGATCTGACGGCTTAATACTACGGTGGCATCCAGGTGCGCAAAGGCGTTGGCCGGCGCCGGGTCGGTCAGGTCGTCCGCCGGCACGTAAATGGCCTGTACCGAAGTAACCGAACCCTTGCGGGTGGAGGTAATACGTTCTTGCAACTGACCCATTTCGGTGGCCAGGGTGGGCTGGTAACCTACCGCGGAGGGCATGCGGCCCAACAGCGCCGAAACCTCGGAACCGGCCTGGGTGAAACGGAAGATGTTGTCGATGAACAGCAGGGTGTCGGCGCCTTCTTCATCACGGAAGAATTCCGCCATGGTCAAACCGGTGAGGCCCACCCGCAGACGGGCTCCCGGCGGCTCGTTCATCTGGCCGAACACCATGATGGTTTTATCCAAAACGCCTGCTTCCTTCATTTCGTGGTAGAGGTCGTTACCCTCACGGGTACGCTCGCCCACGCCGGCAAATACCGAGATACCGCCGTGCTGCTTGGCGATGTTGTTGATCAGCTCCATAACGATAACCGTCTTGCCTACGCCGGCACCGCCGAACAGGCCGATTTTACCGCCCTTCAGGAAGGGAATCATCAGGTCAATAACCTTGATGCCGGTTTCCAGGATTTCTGCCTTGGTGGACTGGTCAATCAGGGCCGGGGCAGGACGGTGAATGGGATAGTATTTGTCAGCTTTAATGGGTTGCAAACCGTCGATTTCTTCGCCCAGTACGTTCAGCAGGCGGCCCAGAACCGGCCGGCCTACGGGAACTGCGATGGGTTTACCGGTGTTAACCACTTTCATGCCACGCTTAAGACCTTCGGTGGAGGACATGGCAATGCAGCGGACACGGTTGTTACCCAGGTGCTGGGCCACTTCCAGGGTAAGGTTCCACTTGGTGGACTTGTCTTCCTGGTCTTCAGTGCGGATTTTTACCGCACTATATATATCAGGTACCTGGCCCGGCGGGAACTCAACGTCCACAACCACGCCGATAACACTGACGATATGGCCAACGTTCATGTTGTTCTCCGACCTCCTTGCAGTCAGATTTGTTTGCACTGTTTATTCGAGCGCCGCAGCGCCGCCCACGATTTCGGAAATTTCCTTGGTGATGGCAGCCTGACGGGCACGGTTCAAGGACAGGGTTAACTTGTGAATCAGTTCTTTGGCGTTCTTGGTGGCGGAGTCCATGGCGGTCATGCGGGCGCCCTGCTCGCCGGCTTTGGCTTCCAGCATGGCCCGGAAGACGGTGGTCTCCACATAGGTGGGCAGCAGGCTGGCCAGCACCGACTCGGCGGAAGGCTCGAAGATGTATTCCACCTTGGGCCCTTTGCTCTCTTCGGCCGGGGTTTCCACCGGCAGCAGCTTGACTTTGGTGGGACGCTGGCTCAGCACGTTGATAAACTCGCTGAAGATCAGGTACACTTCGTCGAACTCGCCGCTGATGTACTTGTCCATGACAAACTTGGCAATTTCTTTGGCCTGGGAGAACTGGATGGTCTCGCCTAACCGTACATAGGATGCCGCTACGTCAAAGCCGCGGCGGCTGAAGTAATCGCGGGACTTGCGGCCCACCGCAACAATGGCCGGGTTGGCCGACTCTTTAACTTCGTTGGCGGCCCGCCGCAGCACGTTGGCGTTGAAGCCGCCGCACAGGCCCCGGTCGGCGGTAATTACGATGTAGGCGCTGCGTTTGATTTCCCGCACTTCCAGCAGGGGGTGGCTGGCGCCACCGCTGGCAGCAGCCACACGGCTGAGCACGTCTTTGATTTTCAGGGCAAAGGGGCGGGCCGACTCGGCTGCTTCCTGAGCCCGGCGCAGTTTGGCGGCAGCCACCATTTTCATGGCTTTGGTGATTTGTTGGGTACTTTTAATACTCTTAATCCGGCGCCTTAAATCACGGGCACTGGGCATTGACTAAATCACCACCTTTTCTCGCTGTTCGCCCCCGGCTCTCGGCCGCAGTGGCGGGCGACCCTCGCTTTCTACGCAAAGGTCTTTTTGAATTCTTCAATGGCTGCCACTAACTTGGCATCGGTTTCGGGCTTGATTTCTTTATCGTTTCTGATGGCTGCCAGGATGTCAGCCTTGTTGGTGCGCATGAAGTTAATGAAGCCTTCTTCAAAGGCGCTGATGCGGTTCAGCTCAATGTCATCCAGGAAGCCTTTAACGGCGGTGTAGATGATCACAACCTGTTCTTCTACCGGGTAAGGCTTGTACTGGGGCTGCTTGAGGATTTGCACCGTCCGGGCACCCCGGTTAAGTCTGGCCTGGGTAGCTTTGTCCAGGTCGGAACCGAACTGGGCGAAGGCTGCCAGCTCACGGTACTGGGCCAGGTCAAGGCGCAGCTGGCCGGCTACCTGTTTCATGGCTTTAATTTGGGCGGCGCCGCCTACCCGGGAGACCGACAAACCTACCGAAATGGCAGGACGCTGACCGGCGTTAAACAGGTCGGTTTCCAGGAAGATCTGGCCGTCGGTAATGGAGATAACGTTGGTCGGGATGTAGGCCGACACGTCACCGGCCTGGGTTTCGATGATGGGCAGCGCCGTCAGGGAGCCGCCGCCAAATTCAGGCGCCAGGCGGGCAGCACGCTCCAGCAGGCGGGAGTGCAGGTAGAAGACGTCCCCGGGGAATGCTTCACGGCCCGGCGGGCGGCGCAGCAGCAGGGACATTTCACGGTATGCGGCAGCCTGCTTGGACAGGTCGTCATAAATGATCAGCACGTCTTTGCCGTTGTCCATGAATTCTTCGCCCATGGCGCAACCGGCGTAGGGAGCCAGGTATAAGAGCGGTGCCGGTTCGGAAGCGTTGGCGGCCACCACGATGGAGTACTCCATGGCGCCGTGCTGTTCCAAGGTTTGCACCACACCGGCCACGGTGGAGGCCTTTTGGCCCACCGCCACATAAATGCAGATCACGTTTTGGCCCTTCTGGTTAATGATGGTGTCTACCGCAATGGCGGTTTTACCGGTTTGGCGGTCGCCGATGATTAACTCCCGCTGGCCGCGGCCGATGGGAACCATGGCGTCGATGGCCTTGATACCGGTTTGCAGGGGCACGCTAACGGATTTACGGGTAATAACACCGGGAGCAATACGCTCGGTGGGGCGGTATTTATCAGATTTAATGGGGCCTTTGCCGTCGATGGGCTGGCCCAGCGGGTTTACTACACGACCGATCAGGGCATCGCCGACAGGAACGGAGATAATACGGCCGGTACGCTTAACGGGGTCGCCTTCTTTAATATGGGTGTAGGGACCCATAATAACGCAACCGATGTTATCTTCTTCCAGGTTGAGGGCCATGCCGAGGGTACCGCCGGGGAACTCTAACAGTTCTGCGGCCATGCAGTCCTCGAGGCCATAAACACGGGCGATACCGTCGCCGACCTGGATAACGGTGCCCACGTCGGATACTTCTACCTGGGCCTCGTATTTGTCGATTTGCTGCCTAATGATCGAGCTGATCTCTTCAGGTCGCAAATTCATGTACTGGTTCACCCCTATCTATTAACTGGTTTTGGACATGAGGCGTGATTTAAGGGCAGCAAGACGGGTTTTAATACTGCCGTCGATGACCTTACTGCCGATTTTTACAACAACGCCGCCGATCAGGGAAGGATCCACCGCAAAGGTGGGTTCCACTTGTTTACCGGCCAGGCGGGAAGCTACTTGAATTAATTGTTGTTTTTGCTCATCGCTGAGCTGGATGGCAGAGGTTACTTCGGCGGCCACTTTGCCGCGGGCTTCGTTGGCCAGGGCGGCAAATTCGGCGGCAATGCCCGAGATATAGTTCTCGCGGCGCTTATCAACAACCAGACCAAGGAAGTTCATGGTCTCGGCGGAAATTTTACCTTCAAACAGCGCCTTGAGCAGTTTTTTCTTCTCGCCGGGTAACACCTGCGGATGGTATAATACCTTTTGGAGCTCCCTGGTCCCTTCAATTGCCTCAGCAACGCCCTTTAATTCCTGTTCCATGGTGTCCAGGGCATTTTTATCCCGGGCAATTTCATACAGGGCCTGGGCATAACGCCTTGCCACAGCCCCTTTTAACATGGCAGATCGCCTGCCTCTTTAACAAATTTGTTCACCAGATCCTTATGAATGTCATCAGTGAGTTTCTGGTCGATAATTTTGCCAGCCACCAAAATGGAGAGTGTAGCAACCTGGTCCCTCAGTTCGGCCACAGCTTTTTCTTTTTCCCGCTGGATTTCAGCCAGGGCGCTGTCTTTAACCCGGGCAGCTTCTGCTTTGGCAGCTTCAATAATCTGCTGGGCTTGTTCTTCAGCGTTTTTGGTTGCCCGGGCCATCAGCTCGGCAGCCTGTTCGCGGGAACGCTGCAGTTCGGCCTGTAAAGCGGCCCGCATTTGCTCGGCCTGCTTTTTATCTTCTTCGGCTGCAGCAATGCTGCTTTCGATGAGTTCCCTGCGTTTTTCCAGCATGTTCATAAAAGGCTTGTAGGCCACCGCCCGGAGCAGGATTAATAAGACCAGGAAGTTGAACATCTGGGCTAATAACGTAGCATTAAAACCTAAGCTCTCCACAAATTCCCCTCCTTCCGTCTGGGCGGACAATAAGGAAGGCGACTGCGGGCTTGGAGATAGCGTTAAGCCCGCCAAATCGCCCCCGTCCTTAAAGCATACTAAACTTTCCCTGCCAATTAACCAATCTTACCAAACAGCATGAAGGCAAGAACTACGGCGATAATGGGGATAGATTCGATCAGACCTACGGAAATAAACATGGTGGTTTGAATGGTACCTTTAGCTTCGGGCTGACGGGCAATGCTTTCGATGGCTTTGCCGGTGCAGATACCGTCACCAACAGCGGCACCCAGAGCGCCTAAACCAACGGCCAGGCCGGTAGCGATGGCAGCAGCAGCAGTTACTTCCATTCCTTTTCCCCTCCTTTCTAAAGTGTTTAATACGCAAAACCTAGTGGTGGTCAGCATCGTGGTGAGCAGCAAACTGTGATACGTAGGCAATGGTCAGCATGGAGAATACGAAGGCTTGCACAAAACCTACAAAAACTGAGAATGCCAGCCAAATAACCGACGGGATAAATCCACCGAAGACATAGGCGTTAATGTTGATCAAACCTAACAATACCGCGATCAGTACCTCGCCGGCAAAGATGTTGCCGTAAAGACGGAAAGCCAGCGTCACCGGCCGGGCCACTTCTTCAATCAGGTGCAGCACCACAAAGGGCTTGAAGGGCTGGAAATAGTGGCCGATGTGGCCGCCGATACCGTTAGATTTGATGCCGTGGTAATGAATTAAAAAGACAACAATTAAGGCTAAGCCAAAGGTGGTGTTTTTGTCTGCCGTGGGCGAACTTAAGGTTGGTATCAGGCCCAGCAGGTTGGCAAAGGCAATGTAAGTAAACAGGGTTATGACAACGGGCAACATGGCATTGCCTACTTTGCTTTTGCCCAGGTTGGCAAATACCTGCCCGCCCAGGAATTCCCACAGCACCTCAAAGGTGGCCTGTGCTTTGCCGGGGCTCCTGACATTCAGGTTTCTGGTGCAGGCCCAGGCAAACAGCAGCACCAAAGCCATGGTGAGCCAGGTCATAATCATGGTCCGGGGACTGATGCTGAGACCCATGATCTGCCAGTATTTGTCGTACTCCGAAAACAGCGGAATGCCCCAGTAGTTGAGGGCCACTTCCACCTGGTGCAGCATATCATGATGCTCTGCTGCATGCGCAGCTCCCGCCGCAGCGCTCATGCGTTTTCACCCCCTTCACGTTGAAATGGTTTCACTTTATTATCGAGGGCGCCCCCGGGGGGGACACTCTCTTTTAGCAACGTGACAATAAAATCGGCTATGGACAGCACCGGGGCAACAAACAAGCCTACCGCTGCGGCATGCACGCTGATACCGGGAATTCTGACAGACAGCCACAGGGTGGCCATAATGATAATCAGGCGGATAAAAAAGCCCCTGCGCATGTATGCAATTGCTTTGCCCACTTCTTTAATGGCGGATGCTTTTTTAATTCTCTTGCTGAGCAAAATGGCATTTTGCAGGCTGACCAGGGAACCCACCAAAAAACCCTTATACAGGTGGTTGTGGTAGTCCAGCGCCACCGCCAGGGCCAGCACGGCCACCACCGCCGCCGTGTGTTTGACAGTGCGCTTTAGTTGTACTTCCAGGCTTGGCATGGTAGCAGACCCCAGCATGTACTCACTCCTTGTCTTTCTGGCGGAAGGACTCCAGTGTATGATACACGCCCCACATGCCGCCGGCCATGCCCAGCAAAAGCCCGGCCAGCATCAGCCAGGGGGCGGTGTTAAGCTTGGCATCCAGCCACCGCCCGCCCCAAAAGCCTGCCACCGTGGCAGCGGCAATTTCTACACTGATGGAGGAAGCCAGGGCCAGGGCCCGCAGCGGGTTTCCTTTACCGTTTCCACTCATGTTTTTTAGCATTTCCTTTCGGGTTGGCAGTCATGCACCGGCGGTGATGGTACTGTATATTATTGTAAAGGGCTAATTCCATTATTCACAATTGACCGCACCTTACGGGGACAAGGTTTTGTCAGCCAGGCGTCATTTGCCTGTGATTTTTTATATAACTTCTACAAGTTTTTCATTATTCCTCCAGCCCCGCAAGCATTTTAGCAAATTTTTTAAATTATTTTTTAATCTGACAACTTTCGACTATGTTTGTCATACAGGTTTGCTCTTATTTTTGGGGCCAAAATTCCTCCGGCGGCCGGTCGGCTAAATGAAATTTGTAACAAAGGAAATCCACAATGCGCCGGGACGCCTGCCCGTCGCCGTAGGGATTAACCGCCTCAGCCATGGCCCGGTAAGCCTGCGGGTTGTCCAGCAGTTGTTTTGTGACAGCCAGAACAACCTCCCGCTCGGTACCCACCAGTTTGACCGTGCCTGCTGCCACCGCTTCCGGCCGTTCGGTGGTATGCCGCAGCACCAGCACCGGTTTGCCCAGGGCGGGGGCTTCTTCCTGCAGGCCGCCGGAATCGGTAAGCACCAGGTGGCAGCGCTGCATCAGGTTGATAAAGGGCTCGTACTGCAACGGCTCAATTAAGTGCACCCGGGGCAGGTGGCCCAGGATTTCCAGCGCCACCCGGCGGACGGCCGGGTTTTTATGCACCGGGAAGACAACGGCCACATCCGGGTAGGTTTCGGCTATTTCTTTCAGGGCCAGGTAGATTTCCCGCATGGGCTGACCCAGGTTTTCCCGGCGGTGGGTGGTCACCAGCAGGACACGCTGCCTGCCAAAATCTATTTTATTCAGCAGCGGGTCGGTAAATACATAGTTTTCTTTAACGGTGGCTTTCAGGGCGTCGATGACGGTGTTGCCGGTGACAAAGATGTTGTCCGGGTTGACGTTTTCTTTTAATAGGTTCTGCATGGCCTGCTGGGTGGGCGCAAAATGGTATTCCGCCAGGGCGCCCGTAAGGTGGCGGTTCATTTCCTCCGGGAAGGGGGAGTATTTGTTATGGGTGCGCAGGCCCGCCTCCACATGGCCCACCGGTATTTGCCGGTAGTAGGCCGCCAGGGCCGCCACAAAGGTGGTGGTGGTGTCGCCGTGCACCAGCACCAGGTCCGGGTTGCTCTTGATCAGCACCTCTTTCAGCCCTTCCAGGGCCCGCACGGTGACATCGTAGAGGGTTTGCCCCTGCTGCATGATATTAAGGTCGTAGTCCGGTTGAATGTCAAACAGTTGCAGCACCTGATCCAGCATCTCCCGGTGCTGGGCGGTAACCGCCACCAGGGAACGGATTTGATCCGGCCGGCGGTTCAGTTCCTGCACCAGGGGGGCCATTTTGACAGCCTCCGGTCGGGTGCCGAAAACGGTGAGTATTTTAAGCATGTTTTAAGCCTCCTGAAATGTCCGGCGTTATTGCGGCGGCACGCCGGACCGGCTTGGCGCGCGTCTTTTATGTATGAACAGCTCTTTATTTGCTGAGGTAGCCCTTGCAAACCAGTTTTTCGATATGCTGGTGCCGGGCTTTTTCAATGTCTACCCCGAAGTGTTCTTCCAGCACAAACATCATGCTGACGGCGGTTTGCGCCACGTCCAGCAGTTCTTTGGTGATCAGTTCCATTACTTCCTGTTCCCGGCGCCCGGTGGGCTCGCCGCTCATGCCCCGCAGTTTGCCGATGGCCTGGGCCAGTTCCCCCGCTTCTTCCATCAGCTTAAGGGCGGTGGATTCCAGGGTGGGCGAGAGGTTATTCAGTTTGGGCAGGGCAATGGTTTTGGTTTGCAAGAGCCTTCTCCCCCCCACAGCAGTATAGTATACGCTCAATAAAAAATCCCTTCAAGACGGATAATTTTGGCTGCGGGGGGCGGTTCAGGCGGGGAACCGCCCCCCGCTTACCTCAACGTGCAGGCCCGCTTCGGCCAGGATGCGGCGGGCCAGCTCATCGGGGTAATCCCCGGCTATGACCACCCGGGCCAGTTTGGCATTGACAATCATTTTGGCGCACATGACGCAGGGCTGGCAGGTAACGTAGATGGTGGCCCCGGCCAGCGCAATGCCGTGGACGGCGGCCTGCAGCAAGGCGTTTTGTTCCGCATGCAGGCCCCGGCACAGTTCGTGGCGCTGGCCGGAAGGAATATTCATTTGCTCCCGCAGGCAGCCGATTTCCAGGCAGTGGGCCAGGCCGGCGGGGGCGCCGTTGTAGCCGGTGGTGAGGATGCGGTTGTCTTTCACGATCACGGCCCCCACCTGCCGGCGCAAACAAGTAGAACGGGTGGCAACCACCCGTGTAATTTGCATGAAGTATTCATCCCAGGAAGGACGCATGGCCGCTGCCACCTCCGCCGGTTTATCGGGCCGCCCGGGCGGCCGGGTTAAGGCACTGCCCGCCGGTTAGTACAGCGGGTACTTGTCGCACAGGTCTTTCACCATGGCCCGGGCTTTTTCTTTGACGGCCGGGTTGTCCTGGCCCCGCAGGGTTATGGCAATAATTTCCGCCACCAGGTCCAGGTCGGCCTCCCGGAAGCCCCGGGTGGTAACGGCCGGCGTGCCCAGGCGGATGCCGCTGGTGACAAAGGGTTTCTCGGGGTCGAAGGGGATGGCGTTTTTATTGCAGGTAATGTGCACTTCGTCCAGCAGTTGTTCGGCTTGTTTGCCGGTAATGCCGGTACCCCGCAGGTCCACCAGCATCAGGTGGTTGTCGGTGCCGCCCGACACCAGGTTGAAGCCCCGCTGCATCAAGCCGTTGGCCAGGGCCTGGGCGTTGTTGATAATTTGCTGCTGGTAGGCTTTAAATTCCGGCCGCAGGGCTTCGCCAAAGGCAGCGGCTTTGGCGGCGATAACGTGCATCAGGGGGCCGCCCTGGCTGCCGGGGAAGATGGCTTTGTCAATCAGCTGGGCGTACTGTTCTTTGCACAGAATCATGCCGCCCCGGGGCCCCCGCAGGGTTTTGTGGGTGGTGGTGGTAACCACGTCGGCGTAGGGCACCGGGTTCTGGTGCAGCCCGGCGGCCACCAGGCCGGCAATATGGGCCATATCCACAAACAGGTAGGCCCCTGCTTCTTGGGCAATTTCGCCCATCAGTTTAAAATCAATGGCCCGGGGATAAGCGCTGGCGCCCGCCACAATCATTTTGGGTTTTTCCCGCAGGGCAATTTGCCGCACCTGGTCGTAGTTGATGCGGCCGGTGGCTTCTTCCACGCCGTAGGCAACGATGTTAAAGTATTTGCCCGAAACGTTAACCGGGCTGCCATGGGTCAGGTGGCCGCCGTGGGCCAGGTTCATGCCCAGGATTTTATCGCCGGGCTGCAGCAGGGCAAAGTACACCGCAAAGTTGGCCTGGGCGCCGGAATGGGGCTGCACGTTGGCATGGTCTGCCCCGAACAACTGCTTGGCCCGCTGGATGGCCAGGTTTTCCACTATATCGACATATTCACAGCCGCCGTAGTAGCGCCGGCCGGGATAACCTTCAGCGTATTTGTTGGTCAGCACCGAGCCCTGGGCTTCCAGTACGGCCGGGCTGACAAAGTTTTCCGAGGCAATCAGCTCAATGTTGCGCTGCTGGCGCTGCAGTTCCAGTCGGATGGCCCGGGCCAGTTCGGGATCGCTGTGCAGCAGTGGTTCTTTAAACATGCGGTTCTCTCCTTTTAGCCTGGGCCGCCGGTTCAGGTGGCGGCAGCCGGCCGTTAGATTAATGTTTTAGCAAAATTTTTGCTCAATCTCGGCAATTTTTTGCACCCGCCGGGCGTGGCGGTCACCGGCAAAGGCGGTGGTGATAAATTTTTCCACAATCTGACAGGCCTGGGCCAGGCTGAGAAAGCGGGCGCCCAGGGTAAGGACGTTGGCGTCGTTGTGTTCCCGGGCCAGTGCGGCAATGGCCGGGTCGAATACGTTGGCTGCCCGCACGCCGGGCACTTTGTTCACGGCGATGGCCATGCCGACACCGCTGCCGCAGATCAGGATGCCCCAGCGGCATTGGCCGGAGCGGATTTTTTCGCCCACCGCCAGGGCAAAATCCGGGTAATCGCAGGATGCGGTGCCCTGGCAGCCCACGTCTTCCACTGTGTAGCCCTTTTCCTGCAGGTAGCGGCAAATTTGTTCTTTCATGGCAAAGCCGGCATGGTCGCTGCCGATTACGACGGTCATCTCAGTCATGGTTTAGCTGCCTCCTGTATGTCGATATTTGTTCTTCGTCCGGCCCGGTAAATCCTTCGTGGCGAGGAAATTTGTTTAAGAGGACGCCGGCTCACGGTCAATTTTTTGCAGCGCCTGACAAATCAGGGTGTTTAATTCTGCCGCACAGCGGCGGTAATGGTCTGTTGAGCCGCCGAAGGGATCCGCCACGTCGCCGGGCCGGCCGGCAAATTCCCCCAGGGTAAAAACTTTGCCGGCCGCTGCCGGCACCAGGCGCAGTATATGCCGGCGGTGGCTGTCGGTCATGGTCAGCACCAGGTCGGCTTGCTGCACCAGTTCGGGGGTGAGCAAGGCCGCCCGGTGCTGCGACAGGTCGATGCCCTGGGCCGCCAGGGCTTCCACCGCCTGTGCCGAGGCCTGGTCGCCGGGCCAGGCCAGGATACCGGCCGAGCTAAATTGCAGGTCCGGCCGGTTCATGGCTGCCGCCGCCGCCCGGGCCAGGGCCTCGGCCATGCTGCTGCGGCAGGTGTTGCCGGTACAAACAAAAAGAATTTTTTTGGCCATCTTGCAATCCCTCCACCGGTAGTATTGCCGCCGTTAGTTCATAAGAAAACTGTCCGGGTGGGCGGCGGACAGTTAAAAAAACAGCTTGATGCCGATACCGGCCAGGATAATCCCCCCTGCCAGCTGGGCTTTGTCGCCCAGCCAACCGCCCACATATTTGCCCAGGGTGAGCCCGGCCAGGGTCATTGCGCCTGCCACCAGGCCGATCACGCCGGCGGCCAGGGCCAGGGAAACCTGCCGGGTGCCCAGGGTAAAGCCGACGCTTAAGGCATCCATGCTGACACCGGCGGACAGCAGCAGCAGGCCGGCGGTATTGGTGATGACAAAACGGGGTTCTTCCCGCCCCGGTTGCAGGGCTTCCCGAATCATTTTCAGGCCCAGGTAAACCAGCAGCAGGGCGCCGGCATAGGCAGCCGCCCGCCCCACTTTGCTGCCCAAGAAACCGCCCACATACCAGCCCAGCAGGGGCATGACGATGTGAAAGACCAATACCGTGAGGCTGATGACAGCAATTTGCCGGCGGTTAACGCCGCCCATGCCGATGCCCACGCACAGGGAAAAGGCATCTGACCCCAGGGCTACGGCCAGGGCCAGCAGGGTAAATAAATCCAAAGTAACACCGTCCTTATTTCAGTTAATTCCTCCCGCCGCAGCCCTTTCAGCAGCGGACGATCTCCGAGGCAGCCCGGCGCAGGCGGTTCATTACCGCCAGCCCGAGGCCCCGGCCGGGAATGCCTTCGGCCAGGATAATATCCACCGGCAGCCGGTCAAACCGGCGCAGCCGGGCAAACAGCAGGGCGGCCGCCCGGGCCGGGTTGCGGCGGGAGCCCAGGGTGAGCAGGTGAGCTGCCCCGGGCCAGCCGGCGGCGGTTTCCTCGCTGACCAGCAGGCCCACCCGCCGGCCGGCGGCCAAAAGCTCCGCCGCCCGGCGCTGCATGGCCTGCTGCACCCGGGGCAGCTCTCCTTCAAAGAGTATCAGGGGCGCCGCCGGCGCATAGTGGATGTATTTCATGCCGGGGGAGCGGGGCGCCTGGCAGGACGCCGTCTTTTCCCCCAGCGCCGCAGGGTCCAGGGCCACATCCGGCAGCAAGCGGGCCAGCTGCTCGCAGGTAACCCCGCCGGGCCGCAGGATCAGCGGCTGCGGGCCGGTTAGATCAAGTACGGTGGATTCCACGCCCAGCCCCGCCGGGCCGCCGTCCAGGATGGCGTCCACCCGCCCCTGCAAGTCCGCCCAAACGTGCCGGGCGGTGGTGGGGCTGGGGCGGCCGGAGCGGTTGGCGCTGGGGGCGGCCACCGGCACTCCGGCGGCTTTGATGAGGGCCAGGGCCACCGGGTGGTCGGGCATGCGCAGGGCTACCGTATCCAGGCCGCCGGTGACCTGCCGGGGAATCTCCCCGGCCCGGGGTACCACCAGGGTAAGGGGCCCGGGCCAAAAGGTTTCCATTAAAAGGGCGGCCGCCGGGGGCAGCCGGTGGCTGAGGCGGTGAGCCATGGCCCGGTCGGCCACATGCAAAATCAGCGGGTTGTCTGAGGGCCTGCCTTTGGCCCGGTAGATGCCCGCCACGGCCGCCGGGTCAAGCCCGTTGGCGCCCAGGCCGTAAACCGTTTCGGTGGGAAAGGCCACCAGGCCGCCGGCTTTAATAATTGCCGCCGCCCGGTCAATCACGGCCGGCTCCGGGCAGCGGGCATCCAATTGCCACACTTGGGTGTCTTTATGTTGCATCATTATCTCCGTCCTTATGGTGGAAATTATATCATGTTTTTCCCGGCTATGCCAAGGCGGCCCGGTATATCCGGGCGGGCGGCCGGCATACAATTTGGTGACAGTGTGTTGACTGCCGGCCAGGCCGGCAAAGGTTTGTACGGCGGCAAGTGCCGGTTGGGAATTGATGAGCAGCCGGGCATGGCTGTGCGGGAGGAATGGATGTGGATTTTTGGTTTTATTTTTTCTCTGCCCTGGGCATCGGGGCGCTGCATGCCCTGGAGCCGGGGCACGGCAAAAGCATTATGGGGGCTTATTTAATTATGTCCCGGGGCCGGCCGCGGGATGCCATACTGCTGGGCCTTACTTCGGCGGTAACACACACGCTGGTAATTGTGGTCATGGCGGTGCTGGCCCACTCGGCGGCGGCCGTGGCCCTGGCCGGCGCCCCGCTGCCCCGGGAGCGCCTGGAGCTTTGGCTGAAACTGGCGGCCGGGATAATTATTGTGCCGGTGGGGCTGCGTCTGCTGCTGCGCCGCAACTCTGCCTGCAGTTGCGGCTGCGGGACAGCCGGGCCGGCGCGCCGGTTCTCCGGCAACCTGCCGGACGTGCTGCTGCTGGGTTTTACCAACGGCCTGCTGCCCTGTCCCAGCGCCCTGGCGGTGTTGCTGCTGTCGGTCAGCAGCGGCGCCCTGGCAAGCGGCCTGCTGCTGGTGCTGGCCTTTGGGGTCGGCGGGGCGGTGGCGCTGATAGCGGTGGGGCTGGCATTTGTTAAGCTGTCGGCCCTGGCCGGCAATTTGTTTGAGCGGGGGCCCTGGCGCCTGCTGCCCCGGCTGAGCGGCCTGTTAATTGCGTTAATCGGCGCCCTCACCGCTTACCGGGCCCTAAGCCAAATTGTCACTTAGGCCCTTTCGCTCCTCAAATGCTGTTGCCGGCGCTTCGATAAGTCGCCGGCAGGGGAACATAAAACCACTTTATTTTTGCGCCCGGGTTATTTTGCGGGCGGTGACCAGGCGCCGGCGGCCGGCCAGGTCGTGTTTTACTTCGGCCTGCCAATCTTCCGGAGGCAGCATTTGGCAGGCGGCTTCTCCCTGGCCGGGGCCGATTTCCATCAGCAGCAGGCCCCCGGGCTTCAGGAAACGGTGGGCGGCGGGCACCAGCCGGCGGTAAAGATCCAGGCCGTCCAGGCCGCCGTCTAAGGCCAGGTGAGGTTCGTAATCTTTAACATCCGGCATCAGGCCGTCTATTTCGCCGCTGGGGATGTAAGGCAGGTTGGCGGCAATAACATCCAGGCGGCCCTGCAGGGACGGCGGCAGCGGTGCCAGCAGGTTGCCCTGCAGGAAGGTTATCCGGTGGTCCACCCGGTGCAGTTGGGCATTTTGGCGGGCGACGGCCAGGGCCTCGGCCGACAAGTCCACCGCCCACAGCCGCAGGCCGGGCAGCAGGCAAGCCAGGCTGACGGCTATGGCGCCGCTGCCGGTGCCCACGTCGGCGGCCAGCGGGCCGGGCTGTTGCCGCAAATGGGCCAGGGCGGTTTCTGCCAGCAGCTCGGTATCCGGCCGGGGGATCAGCACCGCCGGTGTTACGATAAAGTCCAGGCCCATAAACTCTTTGTGCCCGGTCAGGTAAGCCACCGGCTCGCCATAGGCCCGCCTGTCCAACAGGCGCCGGTATTGTTGCTGCTGCTCGGCGGTCAGCGGCTGCCGGGACTGCAGCAGCAAAGCGGTGTAATCCAAGCCGGTCACATGGGAGAGCAGCACCCGGGCATCCAGGTGGGCGGACGGAATGTTGTGCCAGGTTAAAAACTGACGGCCTGTTTGCAGGGCTTCTTTTATTAGCATGGGAATCCCTCGTTTGGTGAATATTGCAGCGGGGCCTGCCAGCCTCTTGCAGGCAGACAGACCCCGGGTTTAAAGGGCAGGCAGCCGGGCTGCCGGCCGGTTTACGGCAGCAAGGTTTATTGTTCCGCCTTCAGGCGTTCGGCCTGGTCGGTGGTGATGAGGGCTTCGATAAGTTCGTCCAATTCTCCCTGCAGAACGCTTTCTAAGCGGTGCAGGGTAAGGCCGATGCGGTGGTCGGTAACCCGGTTTTGCGGGAAGTTGTAGGTGCGGATGCGCTCGCTGCGGTCGCCGCTGCCCACCATGGATTTGCGGGCGCCGGCAATGGCCTTTTGCTGTTCTTCCTGGGCTTTGTCCAGCAGGCGGGCCCGCAATACCCGCATGGCCTTTTCTTTGTTTTTATGCTGGGACTTTTCGTCCTGGCAGGACACCACCGTGCCGGTGGGCAGGTGGGTAATGCGCACCGCCGATTGGGTGGTGTTGACGCACTGGCCCCCGGGACCGCTGGCGCAGAACAGGTCGATGCGGAGGTCGTTGGGGTTGATTTCAATATCCACTTCTTCCGCCTCGGGCAGGACGGCCACCGTGGCGGCAGAAGTGTGGATGCGGCCGCCGCTCTCGGTGGCGGGCACCCGCTGCACCCGGTGGACGCCGCTTTCAAATTTCAGGGTGCTGTAAGCCCCCTTGCCTTCAATGACAAAGGTAACTTCTTTAAAGCCCCCCAGGTCGGTTTCGTTGGCATCAATCACCTCGGTGCGCCAGCCTTTCTTTTCGGCATAGCGGCAGTACATGCGGAACAGGTCGCCGGCAAACAGGGCCGCTTCTTCGCCGCCGGTGCCGCCCCGGATCTCCATGATGACGTTTTTCTCATCGTTGGGGTCTTTGGGCAGCAGCAGTATTTTTAGCTTTTGCTCTAATTCTTCAATTTTGCTTTCTAATTCTTCTATTTCCAGTTCAACCATTTCCCGGAAATCAGGCTCCAGTTTTTCTTCCAGCATCTGCTTGTTATCCTGGAGATCCTGCCGGGCTTTTTTGTAGCGGCGGAACACATCCACCACTTCGCCCAGTTCCGAATGGCTTTTTACCAGTTGCTGCCATCTGGCCCGGTCGGCCATCACCGCCGGGTCGCTGATCTGGCTTTCCAGTTGCAGGTATTTGTCCTCCAGCGCCTGGAGTTTAGCTAACATTGATGTCACCTTCCTTACGGACTGCTTTAAAGGCTTTAATGGCTACTTCCACCTGGCTGTCATCCGGCTCCCGGGTGGTCAGCTTTTGCAGCCAGAGGCCGGGCGCAATAAAGATGCGGCAGAGACCCCGGTCCTGGTACTTGCCGGACAGTTTAAGCAGCTCATAGGCTACCCCGGCCACCACCGGCAACAGCAGGATGCGAAAGAATATCTGGCCAAATAAACCTGACGCGGTAACGCCGGAGAAAATAACCACTTTAATGAGGATAACAATAAGCAGGAAGCTGGTGCCGCAGCGGGGGTGCAGGGTGGAGAACTTTTGTACTTCCTCTACGGTCAGCCGGCCGCCCGCTTCGTAAGCATTAATTACTTTGTGTTCGGCCCCGTGATACATAAACACCCGCCGGATGTCCGGCAGCCGGGCCACCCCGGCCACATAGCCGAGAAAAATCAGCAGGCGGATGGCCCCCTCCACCAGGTTGCGGATAAAGTTATCCTGAATGGCCGCAGCGGTATAGTAAGTGAGGGCGGTAGGAATGACAATGAACAGCAGGATAGCCAGGCCCAGGGAAAAAGCAATGGTTAAAAACATTTCCCATTTACTTATTTTTTCCTCCGGTTCCTCCCCCGCCGCCTGTTCGGCCGAAAAGGCCAGGGCTTCCAGGCCCATCATCAGGGATTCAAACAGCATCACCACGCCCCGCACGAAGGGCAGTTTGAGAAAGGCAAAACGCCGGGTTAGGGAACCCACCGGTTTTTCATCAATAACAATGGTGGCGTCCGGCCGGCGCACGGCCACCGCCCGGTGATCCGGCCCCCGCATCATCACGCCTTCAATAACCGCCTGGCCCCCATATTGAAAAGACATATTACTCTCCTCCCTGCCGCCCTCCGGCGGGGGACGGCTCCGGAGAACCGCCTCCCGCCGGAAGGCCCTGATAAGGAAAAAGCAGAGCCGCCGCTCTGCTAACCAAGCTATTTCAAGCCGTATTTCTTACGGAATTTCTCGGCCCGGCCACCTACTTCAATTTGCCGCTGGGCTCCGGTGTAGAAGGGATGGCAGTTGGAGCAAATTTCCACTTTAATCTCCTTCTTGGTGGAACCGGTTTTGAAAGTGTTGCCGCACACGCACTTAACTTCTACTTCATTATAGTTAGGATGAATTTTTTCTTTCATTACACTCACCTTCTTTCTCCAGCAAATGCATACCCGATAATAGCTGCTTATAAACACACGACGATATTATAGCACAGAAAAAAACGGCAGACAAGAGCGGGTTAACTGCCTGGTATAAGAAAAAAATCATTTCCATAAAAAGGAATTTTGCGGCGGCCGGCGTATTATATAATCGGATGCCAAAAAGTGGAAATTGGCACCTTAATTCCTGCGGCAAAAGCATTTATGATGCGGGGAGGGGTCATACCCCCGCCGGGAGCAGGCAGCTCCGTTAGCTTTGGCAGGAAAGCCGACAATTCAATATGGTTGGTTCCTGGACTGAACCTGCATGTTGAGGGAGGCGATTAATATGTATGCAGTACCTTGCTCCCCTGAATCCAGCCAAGCCTTCATTAATTGGCCCTGCGGCCCGCCGCACAGGCGGCCCTGCCGGGAGCGGCAGGCGGCGCCGGGCCCCGGCAGCGGCCCGGCCGGTGGCTCGGGCCAAGCCGGAGATCCCGGCCATCCCAGGCCACCAACCAGGCAGCAGATGATGTTAGGAAAGGGGCGTGATAACCGGGGTGGTCATTTTTGCCACCCGTCTTGAAAATCACCTGTTTGGCAAGGTTTTCATGCCGGCATGACCGATTTATTTATATTTCCCCTTCTTGCTTAGATGCCTTATGTTCCCGCGCGGCACAGCCGGCGGCACTGCCGGGCCCAGGCAGCCAAGTACGGGCCCCGGGCCGTCCCGGCCATCACTTCAACACATGCAAAGACGTCCTCACCCCTGCACACATAAGGCAGCAGCCTTTGACCCCGGTTTTCGGCGCAGGCAGCGGGCTGCTTTTCCGGAGGGCAGCCCCCGGCGAGCAAATGAAACGGCAGTTAGCAAGCGGGCCGATCAGGGGCGGGCGTTACGGACAATTTCATAAGGCCATGTTTTACCCCTATCCTGCGGATAGGGGTTTTTTATACAAAAAGTTTGTCTGTAAGAAACATCAGGGGGTCCAGGGGTATCCCCTGACGCAGGATTTCCATATGCAGGTGGGGCCCGGTGGAACGGCCGGTGCTGCCCACTTCGGCAATGGGCTGGCGGCGTTCTACGGTTTGCCCCTCTTGCACCAGCAGTTTGGCACAGTGGGCATAGAGGGAGCGGATACCGCCGCCGTGATCCAAAATTACCGTCAGGCCGTAGGTGCCCCGGGGACCGGCCCAGACTACCCGGCCCCGTTCCGGAGCGGTGATGGTGGCGCCTGCCCCGGCACCGATGTCAATCCCTTCGTGGGGGCGGTCGCCCCGGATACCGAAGGAGGAGGTAATCTCGCCGGCCACCGGCCAGGCCCAGCCCCCCAGTTGTATTTTGCCGGCCTGCCCCGCCAGGGCTGTGGCCGGTTGGCCGGATACCGGTATGATCAGCCGGTCGCCCTGCCGGATTAAGTGGGGGTTGGCCAGGTGGTTGGCCTTAACCAGCTCGTCCAGGGAAATGCCGTACTGACCGGCAATGTGGGAGAGGGTTTCCCCGCCGGCCACCAGGTGGTAGCAAACCTCCCGGCCGGGAATGGTCAGGGTACGCCCTACCGCTAATATTTCGGCTTCGTTAATGTTGTTGGCAGTTGCCAGTTCAGCCACCGTAAGGCCGCACCGCCCGGCAATGCTCCACAGGGTATCGCCGGGCCGCACCCGGTATTCCATAGGCAGGCTGCCGGCCAGGGCGGCCGGCTGTTTAACTGCTGCCACCGGGCGGGCCGCCGGCAGGGTATATGCCCCGTCGGTTACCAGTTCCTCCAGGCCGGCGCCGGCCGGCCCGGGCCCCGGGGCGCCAACCGCCAGGACAATGGCCAGGGCGGCCGCCAGGAATTTTTTATTTATCTGAATGCTCATAAAAAATCACCTCGAAATAAGCAAACTGTTAATAGTTTGCCCGAGGTGACAGGAAAATATACATGGCTGTTCTACAGCCTGGCAGTTTCTGCCGCACTTTTTCTGCGGCCGGCTCGCTTCGGCAGGGCGCTTGCCGGTTCGCCCGGCTCGGCGGCTGCCGCCTGCAGCCGGTTTTTGGGCTTAAAATCGCCCAGTATTTCCTGGTTGCTTTTGCTGTTTTTTATGCGTTCCAGCAGGTTTTCCAGGGCTTCCAGGGGGCTCATGCCGGCAATGGCTTTGCGCAGGCTCCACACGTATTCCAGTTCCTCTTTGGTGAGCAGCAAGTCTTCCCGCCGGGTACCGGAACGCTGGATGTCGATGGCGGGAAACAGCCGCCGGTCCGCCAGCCGCCGGTCTAATATCAGCTCCATGTTGCCGGTGCCTTTGAATTCCTCAAAGATTACATCGTCCATGCGGCTGCCGGTTTCCACCAGGGCGGTGGCCAGGATGGTAAGGCTGCCCCCTTCTTCTACGTTGCGGGCCGCACCGAAAAACCGCTTGGGCTTGTGCAGGGCCGCCGGGTCAACGCCGCCGGACAGGGTGCGGCCGCTGGGCGGAATGATCAGGTTGTGAGCCCGGGCCAGGCGGGTGATGCTGTCCAGTAAAATCATGACGTGGCGGCCGCTTTCTACCAGCCGTTTGGCCCGCTCCAGCACCATCTCGGAAGCCTTGACATGGTTTTCCGGCGGCTCGTCAAAGGTAGAGCTGATAACCTCCGCCTTTACCGAACGTTCAATATCGGTTACTTCTTCGGGCCTTTCGTCAATTAGCAGGATGAACAGTTCAATTTCCGGGTGGTTAACGGTAACGCTGTTGGCAATTTCTTTGATCAGAATGGTTTTGCCGGCTTTGGGCGGGGCTACGATGAGACCCCGCTGCCCTTTGCCGATGGGGGCAATGAGGTCGATGACGCGGGTGGAAATCCTGTCGGGGCTGTTTTCCAGCCGGATGCGTGCTTGGGGATAAAGGGGTGTCAGGCCGGCAAAGTGCATGCGTTCGGCTGCCAGCTCCGGCCGGCCGCCGTTGACCTGTTCTACCCGCAAAAGTCCGTAATACCGCTCGTTGTCTTTGGGCTTGCGCACCTGGCCGTAAACCAGGTCGCCGGTGCGCAAATCAAACCGGCGGATTTGCGATACCGAAACATAAATGTCGTCGTTGCTGGGCACATAGGTGGACGGCCTTAAAAACCCGTAGCCGTCCGGCAATATTTCCAGCACCCCGCCGGCGAAGGAAACGCCGCTTTGCTTGGACTGCAGTTTGGATATTTCAAAAACCAGTTCTTTCTTGCGCAGCTTGTAATAGCCGGGAATTTCCAGCTCACGGGCAATGGCATACAATTCCCGCATGGTTTTGGCTTCTAAATCAGCCTGCAGGTTGACAGGCTTATCTTGCTCAGACAAGTACACTCCACCTTTAAAACGTATTGTGGTTTATCACCTATATTGCCAGGGCTGCGACCTTTTATTCGCAGCAGCGGCTTTCAGGGTTTTTTTTTATGGCCTTTTGCCGGGCTTCTAAAAACTTAACGGCGGCATAATAAACCAGCAGGCCGGCCCAGACAGCGTTGGTCACGCTGCCCACCAGGAAAGGCAAACCTAAGGCTTTAATTTGCAACAGGGCTTTGGTCAGCAGGGGAACGCCGTGGGCAATTTCTTCGCTGATGGGCGAGGGGGCCGAACCCACCAGCAGTTTGCCCACAAAAATATTCAGGGTAAAAAACAGGGGAACCACCGGTTTAAACAGACAAACCGTCAGGGTGGCGGCCACTGCATGCACCCGTACCAGTTTGGCCACCAAAAAGGAAAGGGGAATGCTGATAAAGGGAACCGGCAAAAAGTCAAAGGCAACGCCCAGGGCGATTCCCTGGGCCACCTGCCGGGGAGCCTCCGGGAGATTTAAGAGCCGGTGGTAGGAATCCAAACAGGTTTGCTTACATTTGTTGATTAATTTTCTGACAATACTGACCACCTCATAATCCTCCTAAAAGGCAGAAAAAGCCCGGCTCAGCTGTGCCACACTGCAAAGGCCCGGCTTTTCTTCTACTTGCCGTGCCGGCGGGCGCTGCCCGCCGGCACTGTTTACAGTATAGCTTAGGCAGGAGGATTGGTCAACTGTCAGCCGCCGGCCGCGCTTTAACCCTGCTTGGGCAGCTTGGCCCAATCGGCCAGAAAAGCATCAATGCCTTGCTCGGTCAACGGGTGTTTGATCATCTGCAGCAGCACTTTATAGGGCACTGTGGCGATATGGGCACCGGCTTTGGCCGACTGCAGCACATGCAGCGGGTGGCGGATGCTGGCAGAAATAATTTGGGTGGGCAGGCCGTAGTTATCAAATATCTCAACAATATCATAAATTAAGCCAATGCCGTCGTGGCCGATATCATCCAGGCGGCCCACAAAGGGGCTGACGTAGGTGGCGCCCGCCCGGGCCGCCAGCAGCGCCTGGTTGGCTGAAAAAACCAGCGTTACGTTGGTTTTGATGCCCCTGGCGGCGCAGGCCCGGGTGGCCTTTAAGCCTTCGGCGGTCATGGGTATTTTTACCACAATGTTGGGGTGGATGGCCGCCAGTTGTACCGCCTCCTGCAGCATACCGGCCGCTTCCAGGCTGATAACTTCCGCACTGACGGGGCCGTCTACCAGGGAGGTTATTTCTTTGACCACTTCAGCAAAATCCCGCCCCTCCCGGGCAATCAGGGAAGGGTTGGTGGTAACACCCGCAATAATGCCCAGTTCATTGGCCGCACGAATCTCGTTGACATTGGCGGTATCGATAAAAAGCAGCATGGTAGTCCCTCCTGATTAATGTGTGGGCCGGCCGCCCGGCCGGTTTTAGGCTTTGCCGGCGCTGCCAAAGACCCTGATTTTTTCTCTGATGACCTGGGTCGCTGCTTCCCGGGCCGGGCCTAATACTTTGCGGGGATCAATTTCTTTGGCGTTGCTGTCCAGCACCTGACGGCAGGCGGCGGTAAAGGCTTCCCGGATGTTGGTATCGATGTTTACTTTGCGCACGCCCAGGCGGATGGCTTCTTGCACCGCCTCGTCAGGCACGCCGGAGGAACCGTGCAGTACAATGGGTATTTTAACCAGGCCGGCAATTTTTTCCAGGCGGGGGAAGTCTAATTGAGGTATCCCTTTATACTGGCCGTGGGCTGTGCCGATGGCTACCGCCAGGGCATCCACGCCGGTTTTTTCCACAAAATACCGGGCTTCTTCCGGATCGGTGAAGAAAGCGTCCTTTTCGTCCACATGAATATCATCTTCGGTGCCGCCGATTTTGCCCAGCTCTGCTTCCACCGACACACCGGTGGCCCGGGCCACCTCCAGCACTTTGTTGGTAAGGGCAATGTTTTCTTCCAGGGGCAGTTTTGAACCGTCAATCATCACTGAAGTAAAGCCCACCCGGATGCACTTCATGCACTGCTCAAAGCTGGTGCCGTGGTCCAGGTGCAGGGCCACCGGCACGCTGGCCCGGCCTGCGGCCAGGCTGGCCAGGGCGTAAATATACTCGATGCCGGCATATTTTATGGCGCCCTGGCTGGCCTGCATGATCACCGGCGCCCTTTCCGCTTCCGCCGCCGCCACGATGGCCTGAACAATTTCCATGTTGTTGACGTTAAAGGCGCCAACGGCGTACTTTCCTTCTTCTGCACGTTGTAACAGTTCTTTGACAGATACCAGCGGCATAACAAAACCTCCTTAAAATTTTACTGAACCAAATTGACAACGGCCCGGACAGCGTCCGGGCCGGTATGACGGGTTACTGCGTTTATTTCTGAAAACTTCCGGCGGAAGCTGTCGGCACTTGCCCGGTGGCCCGGGCAAACAGTAACAGCAAATGGTGCCGTCCCTGACTTGCTTTACAGTATGGCCAGGGTTGCCCGGAATTATGTTGCTAGGAATGTTTATTTCGCTTGCGCCGGGTTTTTTTGGTTAGTTTGGGGGTATTGGCAAGGCTGTCGAGAAACTTGAAGCCGTGTTTGGTCAGTTCGATGGTGTCTACCTGTTGAATGACCTGCAGGTCTTCTTCGGTTTCGGCATAAACAATATTGATGCTGTCGCATTCTTTGCAGTGCAGTTCCAAGCGGTCCAGGTATACGTCCACTTCGATGTGGTTGTTGCCGCACTGGCAGTAAAGGCCCCCGTTGTCGGCAATCTCTTGCAGGCAGGCCATAACCTGGTGCATTACCGCCGGGTTGGTAAAGTAATCGTCATAACCCAGTTCTTCCATAAGGGCTTCCAGGCCGGTGTCCAGGGATTCCGCCAGCGCTTTTACTTCTTCCGCCCGCCCCAGGTAGCCCAGCTCCAGCCCGGATTCCGGGCAGGTGAGGTGAAGGGTCTGCGGGCCCCAGAGCCGCGTGCCGGAGATTTCCCGAATGTGCTTGGTTTCACAGAAAACACAGGGTATTTGCAGCCAGTAGCTGCCGGGCGATTTGCTGACAACCCCCAGCAGGAAAGCGCCGCAGGAGCAGCTAATTTGCAGTTTGCCCCGGCCGGACAGGGCAAAGCGGGAGAGGTTATGAAATTCTAATGCGCCGCACTCCGGACAGCGAATGGCTAATGTGGTGGCTGTGGTTATAAGCACCTCAATAACCTCCTCTTTGCATAAGAGTTCGCCGCCGGCAGGTAAATTCCTTTTTTGAAAATGAAATAACCGGTCGTGCTTCAGCCAATATCAGCCTGCCGCCCTTTAACGGGCAGGCGTTCGGCCAGGACTGTCCTGACCAGCAGCCGCACTTCGTCTAAGTCAAAGGGCTTGCTAAGATAATGCGTCACTTCCAGATGCCTGGTTTGCTCCATCACCTCCAGGTCGCCGTAAGCAGACATCATCACCACCGGTAAAGTCATGTCATGCCTGCGTATTTCCTGCAGGGTTTCCACCCCGTTCATGCCGGGCATTTTCATGTCCAGCAGCACCAGGTAAGGCCGGCAGGCGGCCAGCATTTGCAGGCCCTCTGCCCCGCTGCCGGCTGCTTTAACGGCCAATCCTTCCTCCGCCAGCGCTTCCAACAGCAATCGCCTGACGCCCGGCTGGTCGTCAATAATAAGCACATCAACGTTGTTACTCATTTTATTCGGCACCCCCCAGGTTCATACAGCGCAGATTTTATATTTTTTCGACGGCCCGGGGGTTATACCTGCAGAAAAAATTGGCACTGTTGCAATATTTTAATAATGCTACCAGGTGGCAGGCAGCAAGGCGGACAGGGTGCCGGCCAGTGCCACCAGGGTAACCAGGGCCAGGGCCAGCACGGCCAAAACCGGCGTGACAATCACTGCCAGGGCCCGCCCGGTGCTTATCCGGTGGGCTTCCCGCAGGCCGATGGTCAGTAAAACGGTTCCCCAAACCAGTGTAACCAGGTTGCCCAGGGTGTTGAGCAGCGCCGCCTGGGCGGGTGCCGCCAGGGCGGTCAGCACGTTAAGGGGGATTAAAAATACTTCCGGCAGGCCGGCCAGGCCGTAAATGACAAAAACGGTGCGGGCCCGGCCCCGGCCGCCGTAAAATTCCGCCAGCAGGTGCAGCAGGGCACTGTAGAAAAACCACTTAACGAAGTAAAAGACCGCCCCCAGCAGGGCCAGCACCGGGGCCGCCGCCCGCAGGGCCCGGGCTGCCGCCGGGTGCTGCTGCCAGGGCAGCCCCAGGGCGCCGCCTAATTCCGGGGCGCCGCTGCGGGCATAAATATACAGGCTGGCCAGCATGCCCGCCAGGGCCAGCAGGATAACAATGACAAAGGCAGCCCCCAGGGGCGGGTTGGCTGCCAGCCGCCGCATGGTAGGCACCGGGTCAAACAAAACGCCGTAAATAATTTCATAGTATTTGAGCGGCGGCTCGGGAGGGGCCGGCGGGGCTTGGGCCGGTTCTGCCGCCGCAGCCGGCGGCGAGGCAGCCTGCTCTGCTTCCGGGGCCGGGGTCAGCCGGCCACCGCCTGTGTTTTCTGCCAGGTGATCTTTGATTTCGCTCATAGTGCGCCCTCCCCTATTTGGTTGCGGCCCGCAGGGGCAGCACCGCCGGATCCGGCACCAGCAGCAAGCCGTCCAGGGGCAGCGGCCAGACCGGCACACCGCTTTGGCCCTGCAGGCCGCTGAAAAACTGTTGCCAGAAGGGCGGTTGGCCGCTCATGTCCACCAGCTCCGGCTCTCCTTTCAGGCCGGCCAGTTGAGCGGTTATTTTCACCGCTTCGCTAAAGTCGCCCAATTCGTCCACCAGGCCCAGGGCTTTGGCCTGTTTGCCGGTATAGATGCGGCCGTCCGCCAGCTGCCTGACGCGGGCCGGGTCCAGGCGCCTGCCCTCTGCCACCACTTTAATAAAGTCTTCGTAGGTATCGTTAACCAGGCTCTGGAAGATTTGCCGCTGCTCCGGCGTCAGCTGCCGGTAGGAAGCCCCCATGTCTTTGTTGGGGCCGGTTTTCACGTTGTCAAATTTTATGCCCAGCTTGTTGTATAAATCCTGCAGGTTGGTTAATTCCATGATTACGCCGATGCTGCCGGTAAAGGTGCCGGGATTGGCGACAATTTTATCGGTTTGGCAGGCAATCCAGTAGCCCCCGGAAGCAGCCATTTCTCCCATGGCGGCCACCACCTTTTTGCCCGACCGGCGCACCCTTGCCACTTCCCGGCCAATTTCATCCGAACCTACCACCGTGCCGCCCCCGGTGTTCAGTTTTAAAATCACCGCTTTAATGTCCGGATTTTCCCGGGCCTCTTGCAGCTCGCCGACAATCCGGTCGGCGGCCGCCACGCCCGTGGCGCCAAAGCCGCCCGGCGCGGTAGAAACAATCATGCCTTCAATATGTACCACGGCAATTTTATTGCCGCTGCCGTCCCGGCGGGCAGGCCTGCCCTTGCCCTGCCAGGCCGCCGCAGCCGTCAGCGAAAAAATCACTGCTCCGATGATAAGGCCGGCAATCAGTTTTTTGCGCAAACAAATCATCTCCTTAGGAATTGGGGATACGAAGACAGCTTTGGCAAAAACCAAAGCTGCAGAGTACCGACAAGCATTAACTGTGGTTTATGATCCCCTTTGGCTCCGGTCTACGCACCGACAGCACTATGATTCGCTACGGTCGCCATTGGGGTCGCCTCAAACGGGCCTCCTGGCCCGGTTCGGCTGGCGCCCACGTCCTGTGGGCGCCAGCCCAATGGCTCCTTTCGCTCATCAAGTGCTGTGACCGGTGCTTCGACAAGTCGCCGGCAGGGGATCATAAAACCACCTTGACTTTCCTTGGTCGTCAGTCTGAGCTTTGGTAAGAACCAGAGCCCAGCTTGCTATGCCGCTGTATTATGTTATGAAGCCGGCCAAGGGGTTATACCCCGGCCGGTTTGCCGCACGAAAATTTAATGGCCGCCCCCACAAAGTCCCGGAACACCGGGTGCGGGCGGTTGGGCCGGGATTTAAATTCAGGGTGAAACTGGGTGGCCAGGAACCAGGGATGATCGGGCAGTTCAATAATTTCCACCAGTTTGCCGTTGGGCAGGGTGCCGCTGAAAATCATGCCCGCCCGGGCCAGTTCGGCACGGTACTGGTTGTTTAATTCGTAGCGGTGGCGGTGCCGCTCGTAAATAATTTCTTCGCCGTAAGCCCGGAAAGCCCGGGTGCCGGGTACCAGTTTGCAGGGATAAGCCCCCAGGCGCATGGTGCCGCCCATTTTATCCAGGTCTTTTTGTTCGGGCAGCAAATCAATTACCGGGTAACGGCAGTGAGGGTTAAATTCCGCACTGTTGGCATCCTGCCAGCCCAGCACCGCCCTTGAGAATTCCACCACCGCCAACTGCATGCCCAGGCAAATGCCCAGGAAGGGGATTTTGTTTTCACGGGCATAACGAATGGCGTTAATTTTCCCTTCAATGCCCCGGTCGCCAAAGCCGCCGGGTACCAGGATGCCGTCGGCGCCCTCAAGCAGCCGGGCTGCCGGTATTTTTTCCAAGTCTTCCGAGTTAATCCAGCGGATTTCCACCGCTGTATCGTGATGCAGGCCGGCATGGCGCAGGGCCTCCGCCACGCTGAGGTAAGCGTCCGGCAGGGCCACGTATTTGCCCACCAGGGCAATGGTGGCGCTGCGCTTGAGGTTTTTCATGCGGTTAACCATATCCCGCCAACCGCTCATGTCAGCCTCGCCGCACTGCAGGCCCAAGCGCTCCACCGCAATATCATCCAGCCCCTCCTGTTCCATCTGCAGGGGGACTTCGTAAATGGAGAAAGCGTCCACCGCCTGGATGACGGCTTCTTTGTCAATGTCGCAGAATAAGGCCAGCTTTTCCTCCATTTCCTTGGGGAAAGGCTTCTCGGTACGGCAAACAATCACGTCCGGTTGGATGCCCAGGCTGCGCAGTTCCTTCACCGAGTGCTGGGTGGGCTTGGTTTTAAACTCGTTGGCCATGCGCAGGTAAGGCATCAGGGTAACATGGATGTACATGACGTTGTCCCGGCCCAGGTCGGTGCGCAGTTGCCGGATGGCCTCCAAAAAGGGCAGGGACTCTATATCGCCCACCGTGCCGCCGATTTCGGTAATAACCACATCGGCTTCCAGTTCCCGGGCCATGCGCAGCACCCGGTCTTTAATTTCGTTGGTAATGTGGGGGATTACCTGTACGGTGCCCCCCAGGTAGTCGCCCCGGCGTTCTTTGCTGATGACCGACCAGTAAATGCCGCCGGCTGTCACGTTGCTGGTTTTGTTCAGGTTGGTATCAATAAACCGCTCGTAGTGCCCCAGGTCCAGGTCGGTTTCTGCACCGTCTTCGGTTACAAATACCTCGCCGTGCTGGTAGGGACTCATGGTCCCCGGGTCCACGTTAATGTAGGGGTCCAGTTTTTGAATGGCGACTTTTAAGCCGCGGCTTTTCAACAACCGCCCCAGGGATGCCGCCGTGATACCCTTACCCAGGGATGACACCACTCCGCCGGTTACAAAAATAAACTTGGCCATGGTTGCCTCCTGTCAAAATCAGTTGAATTTTGGCTGCCTATCCCATTCTAACGACCGGGCTATGTCCTGTCAATAGTTAACGCATGCCAATGCGCGTGGCCAGCACATACCCCAAAAACATCCCGACAATGCCCATAATGCCGGCCACGCTGGGGGGCGCCGGCACCGGCAGCTTCAGCTTTGCAAAAAGGACGCCCACCGCAAACCCGCTAACGGTGGACAGTAAAATCTCTTTCACGGCGCACAGCCCCTACATCTTTTCGGGGGCCGTCAGTCCCAGCAGGCCCAGGGCGTTCCTTAAGACAATGCGCACGCAGTTTACCAGCACCAGGCGGGCCTGGGAGAGGGCGGTGTCCTCGGTGATAACCCGGTGGCTGTTGTAAAAGCTGTGGAACAAGCCGGCCAGGTCATGCAGGTAGCGGGCTATGCGGTGCGGCGCCATCAGTTCCGCCGCGGCGGCAATTTCGCCGGGGAAATCGGCCAGTTTGCGCAGCAGGTCCAGTTCGGCCTGCTCGGTCAGCCGGCCGGCCTGGATCTCCTCCGGCCGGGGCAGCCGGCCGCCCTGCTCTTGCAGCTGGCGCAGGATGCTGCAGATGCGGGCATGGGCATATTGAATGTAAAAGACCGGGTTGTCATTAGTCTGGGATTTGGCCAGGTCCAGGTCGAATTCCAGGTGGCTGTCCGGACTGCGCATGACAAAGAAGTAACGGGCGGCATCCCGGCCTACTTCTTCCATTAATTCTTCCAGGGTGACAAACTGGCCGGTGCGTTTGGACATGCGGACGATCTCGCCGCCCCGGTACAGGCGCACCAGCTGCATGAGGATGATTTGCAGGTCATCCCGGTTGTAACCCAGGGCTTCCATGGAGCCCTTCATGCGGTTGACATGGCCGTGGTGGTCGGCGCCCCAGATGTCAATGACTTTATCAAAGCCCCGCTCAAATTTGTTTTTGTGATATGCAATATCGGCGGCAAAGTAAGTGGGTATGCCGTTGGAACGCACCACCACTTCATCCTTTTCGTCGCCAAAGGCGGTGGCTTTAAACCAGAGGGCGTTTTCATGTTCATATATATAGCCTTTTTCCTTTAATTCATCCAGGGTGCGCCGGATGGCCCCGCTGTCATGCAGGGACTGCTCGGAAAACCACTCATCATAAACCACCCCGAAGTCCAGCAGGGTGTTGCGTATATGGCTCAGCTTTTCCTGCAGGGCGTAGCGGGCCAGGGTTTGCCGGCGGGTTTCGGCAGGCGCCTCGGCCAGGCCGGTACCGTATTTTTCTATATATCCCTTGACGGTATCAATAATATCAACCCCGTGATAGCCTTCTTCGGGCATGGGAATATCCTGCCCCAACTGCTGCAGGAAACGCACCTCCAGGGAACGGCCGAAGTTTTCAATCTGGTTGCCGGCATCGTTAATGTAATACTCCCGGCTCACCCGGTAGCCGGCAAAATCCAGGACGGCAGCCAGGCTGTCACCCAGGGCGGCCCCCCGGGCATTGCCCATATGCAGCAGGCCGGTGGGGTTGGCGCTGACAAATTCCACCTGCACCCGGCGGCCCTCGCCGATCTCCAGCCGGCCGTAGTTCCTGTCCTGCTCGATGATCATGGGTATTACACCGTACACCCAGGACGGCTGCAGGTAAAAATTAATAAAGCCCGGGCCGGCAATCTCCACACGCTCCACAGGAGTATCCGCCAGGTCCAGGTTTTCCACCACCGCTTCGGCAATTTTTCTGGGCGCCAGCCGGGCCGGCCGGGCCAACTGCATGGCTAAATTGGTGGCAAAATCCCCGTGCCCCTTTTCCCGGGGAACTTCAATAACAATATCGGGAACCGCCACCGGGTTCAGCAAACCCTTGTCTGTCGCACCGGCAACCGCCTTTTGCAGAGCGGCCGCCAAACGCTCCTTCATTTGTTCAACTAATCCTTGCAAGGGGGAATTCCTCCTATCTTTAACCTGTTTGTCAGATGCTCTTGATGTCGCCCGTGCAGCCGGCGGTCAGCCGGACCAGAGTGTTGACAAACATTAATTGTGCTTTATAATCCCCTTTAGCTCCGGTCAACGCACCCACAGCCCTATGATTTGCTCGCCGGCAATAATTTTTTTACCGTAATTTCCAAGCTATTGGTGCCTGCCGGCACACCGGCCAAGACCAACTCATATTCTAGCTTAATACTTCCCCCATGCTCTGTCAAGTCAACCTCAATCTGCCAGGGACAGATTACTGTTTCCATGCTGCTGAAGCCGGTTTGGTAAACAGAACGGTGGCTTTGGCCCGGTTCAAACACCTGCCGCATGCTGACGCTGCCGTTTCTTATGACGGTGACTGTCCGGCCGTCACTTTTAAATGGGGGTGGTGGTATCATCCATGCCCTGTGAGGGCTGGTTTCCCGGTAAAATAAGTAGTAGGTTGTTGTTTTTGCAGTAGTAGGTACCCGGCGATACCACTTCAATGGTTTCCCGGCGGGCTGTCCGCATCCCGGCGGGTAACCTTTAACGGTTACCAGTACGTCTTGCCCCATTGCAAGCCCTCCCCAGATAGTGTATCCTCTATAATTCGGGCAAATACAAGCAACTTAACAACTTTGGAGCAGGCACCATGCAAAAAGGGCGGCTCATACCGCCCTTCAGAGTGTCGACAAACATTTCCGGCGGTTTATGCCCCCCTTTGGCTCCGGTCTGCGCACCGGCAGGAATCACAAAACCGCCTCGCTTTGTGTTACAACCTTTGTCTACAGCCTAAAGGGCGGCTGGCGCCGCCCTTTGGGTAAGTGTTTATTCTTCTTTCAGTTTGCCGGGGGTGTGGTCTTTGCCGGCCAGGGTTACGTAAGAGGTACCGATGTAAAGGTATTCTACTTTACCTTCTTTGGCCAGTTCGGAGCAAGCCTTGTCAACTTCTTTTTTGTTGGCGCCGATTTTTTCGGCAATGACGCGGGGCTTTTCCTTGCTTACGCCTTCCAGATAGGCCAGGATTTTAGCTTTTAATTCTTCCATTTTAATAACACCACCGTTTCCTACCATCCTTACGGGTGGTAAAATGTTGAGATGCTGCTGAAGCCGGTTTGGTAAACAGAACGGTGGCTTTGGCCCGGTTCAAACACCTGCCGCATGCTGTCGTATAACTTCGTATAATGTATGCTATACGAAGTTATTACGCGGCGATACCACTTCAATGGTTTCCGGCGGGCTGTCTGCATCCCGGCGGGTACCTTTAACGGTTACCAGTACGTCTTGCCCCATTGCAAGCCCTCCCCAGATAGTGTATCCTCTATAATTCGGGCAAATACAAGCAACTTAACAACTTTGGAGCAGGCACCATGCAAAAAGGGCGGCTCATACCGCCCTTCAGAGTGTCGACAAACATTTCCGGCGGTTTATGCCCCCCTTTGGCTCCGGTCTGCGCACCGGCAGGAATCACAAAACCGCCTCGCTTTGTGTTACAACCTTTGTCTACAGCCTAAAGGGCGGCTGGCGCCGCCCTTTGGGTAAGTGTTTATTCTTCTTTCAGTTTGCCGGGGGTGTGGTCTTTGCCGGCCAGGGTTACGTAAGAGGTACCGATGTAAAGGTATTCTACTTTACCTTCTTTGGCCAGTTCGGAGCAAGCCTTGTCAACTTCTTTTTTGTTGGCGCCGATTTTTTCGGCAATGACGCGGGGCTTTTCCTTGCTTACGCCTTCCAGATAGGCCAGGATTTTAGCTTTTAATTCTTCCATTTTAATAACACCACCGTTTCCTACCATCCTTACGGGTGGTAAAATGTTGAGATGCCGCCGCCTGACGGCGGCGGCTCACAATTCTATTTTACTCAAGCGCAAGCAGCTATATGCCTACCACTTGAACTGAGTAGTGCATCTGAAGGTTGTTTGGGCCAGGGTGAAGTCGTCGATGTGCTTGTCTGTGAAGGGCAGACCGGTAATTTCGAAGAACTTCTCCCAGCTGATGCGGTCGATCCACTCAGCCATGCGCTCGCCCGGTTGAGCATTGGCAGCCCATACTTCAACCAGCTTCTTAACTGCATCAACAACTTCCGGCCAGCGGGGCGGGTTGTTGGGCAGGAAAGGAATAGCCAAGCGAGAGAATCTGGGACCAATACGGCTGTTGGAGATTTTGCCGCCCACCCAGATGGACACAGCATCGTTTTTGGGGTCGATGATGTGTACAGAGGGGCACATGGTGTAGCAGTTACCGCAGTACATGCAGCGTTCGGCCTTAATTTCGATAGACTTCAGTTTGGGGTTAGGACGAATGGCTGCAGTGGGGCAGCTGGCGGTCAGAGTGGGAATCTCGCACAGCTTATGCAGGTTTTCGTGATCGATTTTGGGTACGGTTCTGTGAATACCCAGAATGGCGATGTCGGAGCAGTGTACAGCACCGCACATGTTCAAGCAGCAAGCCAGAGCGATTCTCAGCTTGGCAGGCAGCTTCATGGTGGTGAAGTACTCAAACAGCTCATCCATAACGGCTTTCACAATACCGGAAGCATCGGTAGCCGGGGTATGGCAGTGTACCCAACCCTGGGTGTGTACGATGTTGGTAATGGAGTTGCCGGTACCGCCAACGGGAATCCCCAGTGCTTTGAGGTCTTCAATCAAGGGATCGATTTTGGACTCATCGCTCAACAGGAATTCAATGTTGTTGCGGCTGGTAAATCTCAGGTAACCATCGCAGTATTTGTCTGCCAGGTCGCAGATTTCACGAATGAAGTAAATAGAAATCAGACGCGGAGAACCTGCGCGTACGGTGTACAGCTTGGCTCCGGTTTCAGATACGTGTACGAGCACGCCGGGCTTTAAAATTTCATGGTAACGCCACTTGCCATAGTTTTCTTTGATAATGGGCGGTAACATGTCTTTATAAAGCGGCGGTCCGATATCGGTTCTTGCTTGTGCCAATGTGGTTCACCTCTCCCCGTTTCATTATTTTATGCGGCATGTGCCAGCATATTTTGCCAATTAGTCTTGCACAACTTCTTCAGGCCACCAGAAGAAGAAGGGGTTTGCACGCGGTGCCTGCACCATTTGCGGAATGGGCTCCAGATCAACGGCGCGCAGGAAGTTGCGCATACCCAGACGGAGGATCAGCTCACCAATACGCTCACGGGTCTTGCCGTTTTCATCCCACCACTCCCAAACTTTTTCGAGGAACTCTTTGAGTTCTTCGTAGGGAGGCTCCAGTTTCATGAAGGGGATGATTACCCAACCCATCATGGCGCCTTGCAGGATGGGAGCTTTACCACCGATCAGGATGGTGGCGCCGCGATCGTCGCCAGGACGCAGGGCTTTGCACATTTTGTTGATGCAGTGCATGCAACGGGTGCAGTTTGCGTTGTCGATGGTCAGTTCGTTGCCGTCCCAGCTCATGCACTTGGTGGGGCACTTGGCAATGACCAGACCTTCAATGTCAAAACCTTCTGCCACATACTGGCGAACGGCTTCTTGGTCGATCTTGATATCGTCTCTCCAGGTACCTTGGATGGAGATGTCGGAACGAGCGATCGAAGCTACGCAGTCGTTGGGGCAGCCGGAAATCTTAATTTTGCACTTGTAAGGCCACATGGGGCGGTGCAGGTAATCCTGGAACTCGTTGGTCAGGTCGTGGCAGAGATCCAGGGTGTCGATCATGGCAAACTCGCACCGGGCAGGACCGGCACAGCAGCTGGGGGTACGCAGGTTGGAGCCGGAGCCGCCTAAATCGAAGGGATGCTCTTCAAAGTTGGAAACTTCATCAAAAATGGTTTGAATTTTGTCGGTTTGGGTGCCCAGCAGTACCATGTCACCGGTGGAGCCATGCAGGTTGGTCAAGCCGGAACCGTACTTTTCCCACACGTCGCACACTTGGCGCAGGGCCTTGGTTGTGTAATACCAACCGGAAGGCTGGTTGAGGCGGATGGTGTGGAACATTTCCACGTTGGGGAATTGCTCGGGAACGTCAGAGTAGCGACCGATTACACCGCCGCCATAACCCATAACGCCTACCAGACCGCCGTGCTTCCAGTGAGCTTTCTTGTCAACATAGGAAAGCTCCAGCTGACCAAGCAAGTCTTGGGCGGAAGGGCTGTTAGCAGCAGCTCTCTTCATTTCTTTTACGAAACTGGGCCAGGGGCCTTTCTCGAGTTCGTCCAAGAGAGGAGTCTTCTTGGCTTCGGTCATTAAGTTCACCTCCGTTTTTTTGTAAAAAAGGATAGATTATTCCTACCCCGCCATAAATGGCACAGCCGCTTCTCCTGCCAGACCATAATGATCCAGTTAGTTAGACAAAAAAAGACAAACTTGTCCAACCCGGAAAAGCAGGCAATATTGTCTCAAATTGCACAATGTTGGCGTCAATATACAACTGTACTCCACAAAAATATTAACACCTGTCCTGTCTGTCTGTCAACAGATATTCAGCCGACAGTAATGTGGAGTTTTTCACATAGTTTGAATAGTAAAAAAATTTCTTTTAACCACTGCAGTTAAATTAATGCTGTCGGTTGAAGCTAATTATATCACAAGGGTATGAGCATGTCTTGCGGGTTTGTCTGGAAAAAAGGGTTAACCGGGAGGTACCGGCAAACCCGGGCGTATACATGCAGGTATTGAACTTCAATAATATGTTCCTATTAGTTAATATACGCCTTATTTTTCCCACTGGCAAGAGTAAATTCGCTAAAAATTTCGACAATTCTTTGGTTAACCCAATGGCCGGTTTCTGATGACGGAACAAAAGCAAACATCCCGTCCCACTTTTCCGTGCAACGGGATGTTTCTCGAACAGGCCGCTTTAAAGGTTATAACCCCGCTCAAAGGCCTGCAGGTTAACTTCTATAAATTGGGCCGGCACCCGCTGCCGCAGGGCTTGCAGCCAGGTAGCTTTGTCTATGGGCAGCCGCCTGGCCAGCAGCCCCATGAGCACCACATTGGCCGCCCTGGCATTGCCGCATTGGATGGCAATATTTAAAGCATCCACCGCCACGGTTTGGGGAACCGCCTGCCGGACGCGGGCCAGGCAGTCGTCAGGATACGCCGCCGCGCCGGTGAGCACCGGCACCGGCGGGATAGCCTGGTCGTTAATAATCATATGACCGTCGGCTTTTAAGTAAGGCAGCCAGCGCAGGGCTTCCATTTTTTCAAAGGCCAGGATAACATCCGCACTTCCCTGGCCAATGACCGGCGAGTAAACCTTTTGCCCCAGCCGCACCTGGGTTACCACGCTGCCGCCCCGCTGGGCCATGCCTTTGATTTCTGATACTTTTATGTCGTAACCGGCGTCCTGGGCAGCTTTGGCCAGCACCCGGGTGGCCAGGATGGTTCCCTGGCCGCCGACGCCCACCAGTAAAATATTAACCGGTTTAAGCATTTTCTTCACCCCGCTTTGTGATCGCACCCGGTTTGCAAACCTGCAGGCACAGGCCGCAGCCGCTGCACTGGATGGCGTTGATGACGGCTTTGCCGTCCCGGCGGGAAATGGCCGGGCAGCCCAGCTGCAAGCACAGGCCGCAATTGACGCAAACCGCCTCATCCACTGCCACCGGCTGGCCCGGGGCGTTTTTCTTTAGCAGCATGCAGGGGCGCCGGCAAACGATGACCGACGGTTCCGGTGCTGCCACTTCTTCTTTAACGGCTGCTTCGATTTCTGCCAGATTCATGGGGTCTACCGTGCGCACCCGCTTAACCCCCACCGCTTTGGCCAGGGCAGCCAGGTCTGTCTCGGGAGCCGGCCGGCCCTGCAGGGTGGTGCCGGTGGCCGGGTTTTCCTGGTGACCGGTCATGGCGGTGGTGCGGTTATCTAATACCAGCACGGTGGACGTGCCGCCGTTGTAAACCACATCCATTAAACCGGTTACGCCCGAATGCAGGAAGGTGCTGTCGCCGATCACCGCTACGGTGCGGCGGGCCAGTTCCGGGTCGGCCTTCTCCATGCCCAGGGCGGCCCCGATGCTGGCCCCCATGCAAATGCAGGTGTCCATGGCACTGAGGGGGCTGAGGCTGCCCAGGGTATAACAGCCAATATCGCCGCTGACAACCAGCTTCAGTTTTTTCAGGATGTAAAACACGCCCCGGTGCGGGCAGCCGGCACACATGACCGGGGGACGGCCGGGCAAATCGGCGGCAGCGGCTGCCTGATCGCTTGCCGCTGTCACCGCAACCTCAGGCGCCACCGCTATACCCGCCCGGGACAGGCGCTCGGCCAGCAGAGCCGGGCTGAGTTCGCCGTAGGCAGGCAGCAGTTCTTTGCCCTGCAGCGGGATGCCCAGGGCCCGGATTTGCAGTTCCAAAAAGGGATCCAGCTCTTCTATGACCAGCAGCCGCTCCACGCCGGCGGCAAACTGCCGGATCAGGTTTTCCGGCAGCGGGTTGGTCAGCCCCAACTTAAGTACGGAAGCCCGGGGCAGCACTTCTTTAACGTACTGGTAGCTGATGCCGCCGGTGATAACGCCCAGGCTGCGGTCCCCCCATTCAATAAAGTTAACCGGGCAGTTTTCGCTGTATTCCTTAAGCCGGGCCAGCCGCTCTTCCAAAAAGACCCGGCGCAGCCGGCCGTGGGCCGGCACCATTACGTACTTTTGGGGATTTTTGCTGTAGGGGCGCCGGTTATAGGGCACCGGCTCCTTTAATTCCACAAAACCCTGGGAGTGGGAAATGCGGGTGGTAAGCCGCAGCATCACCGGGGTATCAAACTGTTCACTGATGGCCAGACCCAGGCCCACCATGTCTTTGGCTTCCTGGCTGTCGGCCGGTTCCAGGCAGGGAATTTTGTTCATCAGGGCGTAATAACGGTTGTCCTGCTCGTTTTGCGAGCTGTGCATGCCGGGATCGTCGGCAGACACCAGCAGCAAACCGCCGTTTACGCCGGTGTAGGACAATGTGAACAGGGGATCGGCGGCCACATTTACTCCCACATGTTTCATGGTCACCAGCACCCGGGCCCCGGCGATAGCAGCGCCCGCCCCCACTTCCAGGGCGACTTTTTCGTTGGGTGACCACTGGGCGTAAACGCCCGGGTAGCGGGCAAAGTTTTCTAAAATCTCTGTGCTGGGGGTGCCGGGATAACCGGCCCCCACCGTCACGCCCGCTTCGTAGGCGCCGCGGGCAATGGCAGCATTGCCGGAGAGAAGTTCTTTCATTGACGTTGCCTCCTGGTTAGTTGAATATTTTCGCCCGTTGGGACAGCACCCCGCACAGGGGAGCCGCCGGCAATCCGGTTAAATGGTTATTTTTGACGCAGGTCGATAACACGTTTGGCTTTGCCGGTACTGCGTTCCAAGGAACGGGGCTCCAGCAGTTTCACTTTAGGGTTGATGGAAAGAACCGCCAGCAGCCGCGACCGGACTTTTGCTTCCAATGCTTCCAGATCCCGCCAGTTGCCGGTAAAGGCGGCATCGCTCATTTCCACCTGGATTTCCATGGCATCCAGATAACCTTTTTTCGTTACTATAATCTGGTAGTGGGGTGCCACACCGTCAATTTGCAGCAGCACGTCTTCGATCTGGGAGGGGAACACGTTGACGCCGCTGACAATCAGCATGTCATCCGTCCGGCCGCTCACCTTGCGGATGCGGGCATGGGTTCTGCCGCAGGCACAGGGCTCGCCGGTTTTAACGGTAATATCCCTGGTGCGATAGCGGATAATAGGCAGCGCCTCTTTGGTCAGGCTGGTAATGACCAGCTCCCCTTCTTCCCCGTCGGGTACCGGTTCGCCGGTAGCCGGGTTGATCACCTCCACCAGGAAGTGATCTTCGGCAATGTGCATGCCCTGCCGCTGCCGGCACTCGCCCGCCACGCCCGGCCCGATTATTTCGCTGAGGCCGTAGTTGTCGGTGGCAAACAAGCCCCATATTTTTTCTATCTCGTCCCGCATGCTTTCGGTCCAGGCCTCGGAACCAAAAAGCCCCACTTTAACCCCCAGGCTTTTGGGGTCGATGCCCATGCCCCGGGCCACTTCTGCCATATGCAGGGCGTAGGTGGGAGTGCCGATCAGGGCGGTGGTGCCAAAATCCTGAATCAGCATGATTTGTTTTTCGGTATTGCCGGTGGAGGAAGGCACCACGGTGGCGCCGACCTTTTCCAGCCCGTAGTGCAACCCGAAGGCGCCGGTAAACAAGCCGTAGCCAAAACTTACCTGGGCCACATCCTCATCGGTTACGCCGGCTGCGGTAACCATGCGTGCCACCAGTTCCGACCAGGTTTCGATATCCTGGCGGGTATAACCCACCACAGTGGGCTTGCCGGTGGTGCCGGAGGAAGCATGCAGCCGTACCACTTTTTTCATGGGCACCGCAAACATGTTAAAGGGGTAGTTGTCCCGCAGGGCGGTTTTGGTGGTAAAGGGCAGTTTGACAACATCCGCCACGCTTTTGATATCTGCCGGGCTAACCCCGTGGCGGTCAAACAGTTCCCGGTAAAAGGGTACCCTTTGGTAAACATTGGCTACGGTTTGCTGCAGCCGGGAGGCCTGCAGCCGCTGCAGTTCCTCCCGGTCCATGGTTTCACACGCTTTGTTCCAAATCATAACTGTTCCACCTTCTTGTTTTTCACTAACAGGGTACGCCGGGGCGCCCTGTCGCCAAACACACTGCACAGGTGATCCTCCGGCAGCGGCTCACTGACCAGGCTGACCAGGGGCAGCACAGCCAGCGGCACCAGCATGGCCAGGGAACCTACCAGGGGAATTTTGCCGGCATCCAGCTTAAAGTAAAAGGAAAAAATTACCGATATGGTCAGCCCGGTGAGGGCGGCCAGCCAGGCCCCCCGGGCGGTGGCCCCCCGCCAGTATAAGCCGTAGAGGTACGGGGCCAGGAAAGCGCCGGCCAAAGTGCCCCAGGAGATGGCCATCAGGCTTAAGATGAGGGTGGGCTTGAGCAGGGCCAGGCCCACCGACAGGGCAATGAACAGGGTGCAAAACAGCCGCATCAGCCGCACCTGGTGACGCTCGCTGAGGGCAGGACAAACACCCTGGAGCAGGTCGATGGTTACGGCAGAGCTGGCCACCAGCACCAGGGAGGCCAGGGTAGACATGGAAGCCGACAGCACCAGCAGCAAGATCAGGGTTACCGCCCATTCCGGCAGGTGGTTCATCATAATTTGCGGGATCATCAGGTCGGGGTTGGGTTTGCCGGTTACGGCATCCACCGGCAGCCGGTCAAAAAACAGTCTGGTCATGCTGCCGGTAAAATAAGCGCCGGTGGTAATAACCAGGGCAAACAGGGTGGCCACTATGGCGGCGGGTTTGATGGCCGCCTCGTCTTTAATGGCATAAAATTTTTGCACCATCTGGGGCAGCCCCCAGGTACCCAGGCTGGTGAGGATAACCAGGGAAGCAATGGGCACCAGGCCGGGGGGACCCACCGGCGCCGTCAGCCGCGGGTCGACGGCGGCCAGTTTATTGATGGCCGGCAGCAAGCCGCCCACCGGGGGCGCCCCCAGTACATAGTAAATTAATGTGCATACCCCGAAAATCATGACCGTTCCCTGAACCACGTCAGTCAGGGCTACGGCCCGGTAGCCGCCGGTAACCAGGTACATGGCGGTAAGCACCGCCATGGCCACCGCCGCATAGGTATAGGGAATGGCAAAAACCCGTTCAAACAGGTAGCTCAAACCCATGTATACGGATGCTGAGTAGGGAATCATAAAGACGAAGATAAGCAGTGCGGCAAATATCTTGAGGCCGGGTGACAGGTAACGGGCCCCCAGGAACTGCGGCATGGTCATGGTGTTTAAACGCACAGTCATCTGCCGGGTGCGCCGGGCCAGCACCCACCAGGCCAGCAAGCTGCCCAGCAGGGTATTGCCCACCGCCAGCCAAAGGGCGGACAGGCCAAAGCCCCAGCCCACTTTGCCGGCATAACCGATAAAGATGACGGCGGAAAAATAGGTGGTGCCAAAGGCAAAGGCAGACAGCCAGGGACCCACCGTCCTGCCGCCGAGAAAAAAGTCGTTAAGGGTTTGGGCCCGCCGCATGCAGTAAAGCCCGCTAAATAAAAGAAACCCTATAAAAAGGGTAAGAAACAGCCCTTTCATTCTACCATCCTCCTGTTCTGCTATGTGTGATAAGCCGGGCAACCTGCCCGGTTTTGTTCTAATACTGCCTAACCAAACCATCCCGCTTGCCTGCTCTCCTGCAAATCTACCGTACTGCCGTCCTGCCATCACCTCCGAAACTGTAAAATATAAATCTTATTCTATATAATTATGCTGATTCCTGCCCGGTTTGCACATTTTTTGCGGCAGCTCGGGGCAGCTGCCGCCCCGGCCCGGCAAGTGTGGTTGCCGGCGGGTCGGTTGTTAAAGATAAACCACCCTGGCCCGGCCGGCTGTGCGGTTTTTAATAAACCGGCCCATGCGTTTAACGGCCTCGGTTAAGTCATCCACCGAGGAGGCATAAGAACAGCGGATACACTGTTCGCCGCCCGGACCAAAGACATCGCCGGGAATAACAGCTACTTTTTCTTCCCGCAGCAGGTTCTCGGCAAACTCCGCAGCGCTCAAGCCGGTATGGCCAATGTAGGGAAAGGCGTAAAAGGCACCGCCGGGTTCAAAACAGGGCAGGCCGATTTCCTTAAATCCCTGCAGCACCAGGCGCCGGCGCCGGTTATACTGGGCCACCATTTGTTCCATGGCGCTTTGGCCGTGGCGCAGGGCTTCCAGGGCAGCCACCTGGGCGGTGATGGGAGCGCACAGCATGGTATACTGGTGGATTTTCGTCATGGCGGCGATAAAATCCGGGTGGGCGGCGGCGTAGCCCAGGCGCCAGCCGGTCATGGCATAGGCCTTGGAGAAACCGTTCAGCAGTATGGTGCGGTCCCGCATGCCCGGCAGGGCGGCAAAACAGGTGTGCCGGCCGGTGTAGGTCAGGCGGTCGTATATTTCATCCGAAATTACCAACAGGTCGTGTTTGGCCACCACTTCCGCTATCGCCAGCAGGCTCTGCCGGTCCATTACCGCCCCGGTAGGGTTGTTGGGGTAGCAAAGCAGCAGGGCCTTGGTGCGGGGTGTAATGGCAGCCTCCAGCCGGTCGGCGGTAAGCCGGAAATTATCTTCCAGGCGGGTGGCTACGGTTACCGGTACGCCGCCCGCCAGGGTGGTGCAGGGAATGTAGGATACATAGCAGGGGGTGGGAATAATAACTTCGTCGCCGGGTTGAATCACCGTACGCAGGGCCAGGTCCAGGGCTTCGCTCACGCCCACGGTCACCAGCAGTTCCCGGCGGGGATCATACACCGCCCCCTGGCCGGCCAGGTAGCGGGCAATTTCTTCCCTTAGTTCCGGCAGCCCCTGGTTGCTGGTGTAGGAGGTTCTGCCCCGGTGCAGGGAGTAAATGCAGGATTCCCGGATATGCCAGGGCGTGGCAAAGTCCGGTTCGCCTACGCCCAGGGAGATAACCCCTTCCATCTCGGCGGCCAGGTCAAAAAAGCGGCGGATGCCGGAAGGCGGCATGTTTTGCACCGCAGGATTGATGTAATCTGTCCATTTGCCTGTACTCACGGGCTAATCACCAGCCTTTTGTCAGTTTCTTTATCTTCAAAAATAAAGCCGTCTTGTTTATAAGTCTTAAGGACAAAATGGGTGGCGGTGCTTAACACATGCTCGATGGTGGCCAGTTTGGTAGCCACAAAAAGGGCCACTTCTTTCATGGTGATGCCTTCCACCAGCACCGCCAGGTCGTAGGCGCCGGACATCAGGTGAACGGTTTTGACCTCCGGAAAGCGGTAAATGCGTTCCGCCACCGCATCAAAGCCCACATCCCGCTGGGGGCTTATTTTTACTTCAATGAGGGCGGATACTTTTTCCACGCCTGCTTTTTCCCAGTTAATCAGCGTGAAATACTTGATAATGGTTTTATCCGCCTCTAAACGCTCAATTATTTGCCGCACCTCTTGCTCATCCCGGCCGGTCATGGCGGCAATTTGTTTGGCAGTCAGCCGGCTGTTGTTTTGCAGGATCTCCAAGATTTCCAGCATACTGGCACCTCCGTAGTTTTGTCGCTTAAATAAAAAACCCCGTCCCCAAAAGGGACGGAGTTGACATCCGTGGTACCACCCTCATTGGTTACCGGCGGCACAGCCGCGGCAACCCACTCGGACTTCTGTAACGGCGAAGCACCGGCAAGGCTTACTCCCGGTTAACTTACCGGCAGGAAAGTTAACCCTGTTGTTTCGGCCTGCACTCAGGGGCGGCCCGGCTGCTTCCTTGGCCGGGCTTGCACCAAACCCCGGCTCGCTGGGCAATTTACACAACCTTCTTCCCCGTCATGGTTTTGTTTATGGGGTATTAAGTGGTATCTTACCACTTATTCAAGACGCTGTCAATTTACATTGTTAAAGTTCCGTTGGGGGCTTGAATTAATTTTAACACCTGATCGGTTTTACCGGTTATGGCATTGACATACACCAGGAAGGTTTCGCCGTTGATGCGGCCGGTAACTTCATAGGAAAACCTTTCTTTGCCCCCGTCGGTGGGTATCATCACCAGCCGGGTGTTGATTACTTCCATGCGCGGGTTTACTTTGCTTTTGGCCCGGGCAGCGGTAATTTGCGGCATGGGAATGTTTCTTGGTTTGTGCGCCATCAGGTAGCCCCGGGCATCAAAGCCCACAATTTGGCCGTTATCCAGGGCAACATTGACTTTCACCTGGTCCGGGTAGAGCAGCACGCCTTTTTCTTCCGGCGCAAAGTTAATGACGGCAATGCCGTTTTCTACCTGGTGGTAAATGCCAACCATATTTTGATAGCCGCGGTCGGCCAGGAAGCGTTGGGCCCGGGCAACCGCCTGCTCAATTTTTACTTGGGCGCTGCCAACCGGCCGGCTGTTCAGGTACCACACCACATGGCCGCCCTTTTCGCTGACACTGCCCGAGATGCGGCCCTCGCCTCCCCGGCGGGGCAGCAGTTCCACCTGGTAGCCGGGTATTTTTTCCCGCACCCGGCCGGTAACCTGGGCCCGGTAGTCTTTGTCATCCTTCAGGTCAACAAATTGCCGCAGGATATTCCTGGCTTCGTCAGCGCCGGCGGGTTCACCCTTTAAGGCAGCAGGTTGCACCCGATCCAAGTGATCGGAAAAGGGGCCGTCGTAAATCAGGGTGGGGAAACCCTGCATATCCCGGTCGATGCTCTGAAAGTCAGCTGCTCCGGTGCCGGGACTGCCCTTCGGCAGTTCTTGCCGCCCGGCCCGGGCCAGTTCTGCCAGGCTCAATTTGCCGTCGGCCACTTTACCCTCCATGTTATGCAGTTCCTTGTTCAATTGTGCCGCCTGCCGGTAAAGATTGTGCAGGTTGCGGTAGTCTTCTTCCGACATGCTTTGGCCGCTGTTAATTTCCCTGGCCTTAACCCGGGCAAAGTCACCGGCCTGGCTTAAAAATTTGGCTGTTCTGGCCACTACGTTGGAAGTTAAGGGCAGTTGGGTGAGATTTTCCCTGGCCCCTTCGGATTGCAGCCAGATTTCGGAAAAAATTATGGTATCGTCCGGCTGGCCGGAAACCGCCAGGGTTTTGGCCAGTAAAACCTCCATGCTTTGCACCCGGCTGATCAGGTTGTAAAATGACATCTGGTAGCGGTTGTTGACGTGGGTTTCCAGTAAAATTTTATCCTGATACTGCTTGTAACCCCAGGTTCCTGCAGCTATTAAGACCATAACGCCAATCAGGGCCGGCAAACCCCATTTTTTCATTGCGGTATCCCCTTCCCTTTAGTGTGCAAACACGTGGTTGCCAATTTGGGTAACAATTCGGCGCGACCAAATCCAGCGGCTCACCGGCTTGCCGGGATTCCAGAAGAACAGCGCCCCGCCGGTGGGATCATAGCCCGCCAGGGCATCCTGGGCAGCCCGCAGGGCCTCCTGGCTTAAGGGCCGGTTATACTGGCCGTTGGCCACCGATTCAAAGGCCAGGGGCTGGTAGATAACGCCGGCCAATGTGTTGGGAAATTGTGAGTTTTTCATGCGGTTGAGCATTACCGCCCCTACGGCCACTTTGCCGATATAGGGTTCATCGGCCGCTTCGCCCATGATTACCCGCGCCAGCAGGTTAACGGTATCCCGGTTGGAAACAAAGCCCCGGGAGGTGGTGGCTGTATAGGTGGTTTTTTTGGGCGGCGTGTACAGGCCCAGGGCCTGGTAGGTTTGAGGCCCCACCACGCCGTCCACCCGCAGGCCGTTCCGGGCTTGAAATTTTCTTACGGCAGCGACCGTCTGCCCGCTGTAATAACCGTTGACCGGACCGTTGTAGTAGCCCCAGTCTTTTAACCGCTGCTGCACCGCCCGTACTTTGCTGCCGCCGGTTCCCCAGTAAAGGGTATCCTGGGCCAGGGCCCGGCTGTAAAATAACAGGCCGCCCAGGCAAAAGAAGATCAGGCTGATGAGGGCAATCCCTATTCTCCGCTTGTTTTGCATGCTTCCCCACAGCATTAAGCATCACCCCATGTTTTTTTGTTATTTTTACCTGAGGAGGCTGGCTTTATGTGGTTTGGCAGTCCTTGAAAAAAATAAAACTTCGGGCAAGACCCGAAGTTTCAATGTGTCAAGAATTATTAACGGCGGTTTATGATCCCCTTTAGCCCCGGTCTGCGCACCGGCAGGGGATCATAAAACCACCTTGGCTTACCTTTGTCTGCAGCTGTTTCAGTGTGTCGGGAAACACTAACGGCGGTTTCCGGTGCCCTTAGTTCCCGCCCGTGCGCCGGCTGCGGGCCAGCTTTACAAAGTTGCGGGCCCAGTCCGGTTCCGCCACGGCGTGAAGGTGGTTGTACAGGGCCAGTACATTTTTATAGCACAGGCCGTCGTACTCGCCGTTGATGCCGTGGCCCCGCAGCACCCGGCAGGCAAAGCGGCATTCAGGATCCAGGTTGACAACCCGGGAGTTGTGGAACTCATGGCCCCGGATAATTTGGCCGGCGGCAAAGTACGGCGTGCCCGGCAGCACTTCCAGGTGCATATAGCCGTGTCCCTGGGGTTTTTTGACCATTTCCACTTCCAGGGGCAGTGCCCCCACCATCTCGAAAGACTTATCTTCCCAGTGAATGCGCCGCCCTAAATACATTAAACCGCCGCATTCGGCGTATACCGGCAGTCCCTGTTCAATTTTTTGCCGCAAATCCTGCCGGAAGGAACGGTTGGCGGCCAGTTCTGCAGCCAGCACTTCCGGGAAGCCGCCGCCGATGTACAGGCCGTCGACATCCGGCAAGAGCGGATCATCAATGGCACTGACAGACAGCAAGCCGGCCCCCGCTGCCACCAGGGCTTCCAGGTTTTCCGGGTAATAAAAGGAGAAGGACCGGTCCCGTATAACCCCTATGACAACAGGCGGCCTGGGGGTGGCTGAGCCGCGCTCCAGCCATTGCACCGCCGGCGCCGGGGGTATTGCCTGCCGGACGGTGAGGCCGGGCCAGCGCCGGGCCATTTGCATGATGCCGTCTAAATCCAGGTACCGGGCGGCGGCCTCACCCAGCTGCCCGATGGCCTCCAGCAGGGCCTCGTTTTCGCCCGCCGGGATCAGGCCCAGGTGGCGGTCGGGTATGGTGAACCGGCTGCCTTTGGGCAGTGCGCCCAGCACCGGCACACCGCAATATTCGTTAATGGCCGCCCGCAGCATTTTTTCATGCCGGCTGCGGGCTACCTGGTTTAAAATCACACCGCCGATCTTAACCGCCGCATCAAAGTGAGCAAATCCGCTAACCATGGCAGCCACGCTGCGGGTCATGCGGGTGCAGTTAACAACCAGCAGCACCGGTGCCTGGACGATTTTGGCAATCTCGGCTGAGCTGCCGCTGCCCGCCAGGTCCACCCCGTCAAACAGCCCCATCGCCCCTTCAATAACTGCTATGTCTGCATCCTGGGCATGACTGATAAAGGTTTGCCGGATGGACTCTTGGTCCATCAAGTAGCTGTCCAGGTTGCGGCAGGTGCGCCCGGCCACTTTGGTCAACCAGCTGGGGTCGATAAAATCCGGCCCCTTTTTGTAGGGCTGTACTCGGTAGCCCCGGGCCGTTAAGGCTGCCAGCAGGCCGATGGTGACGGTAGTTTTGCCCGACCGGCCCTGGGGGGCGCCGATCAGCAGCCTGGGTATGTGATAGGTGTAAGTCAAAAGATCACCGCCTTAGTTAGCCTTTAGCTGTCAGTTATCAGCTGCCGACGGCTTGTTTGGCAAGTCGGCGTCAGGCAGTTCCCACGTCCTGGGGGCGCCGCCCGATGTTTGTTCGCCCGTATGCGCTGTTGCCGGTGCTTCAACAGGTTCCTGCCAGGGTTTCATAAAACCGCCTTATATGGTTAACCCCGGCCGTATGCTGCATAAAGATAGTATGTTAAAAACAGAAAAGCTAATATACGCTTTTCTTTGGCTGTCTTTCCGGGTGCCGCCGGCAGTTGATGACTGACAGCTAATAAGAACACCCCCACCCGGCACAGGCCAGGTGAGGGTGAGCATAACCTTGATTATTACACGCAACCGGTGGGCTTGGGCAGACCAGCCAGTTTGCAGGCGCCTTTAGCAGGGCCGGTGGGGAACAGTTCATAAATGCCCTTCAGGCTGAAGCCGGTGTCTTTGCACAGCTTGCGAACCATGGGAGCAATACCGAACTGGAAGAAGTAATCACGCAGGTATTTAATTACTTTCCAGTGGTCTTCAGTTAATTCTTCAATACCTTCTTCTTTAGCAAAGTATTTAGCTACATCTTCGCTCCAGGTATCGGGGTTTAATAAGAAACCATCCTCATCAACTTCGATTTGCTGGCCGTTAACTTCAATAAATGCCATCGGAAAGAGCACCTCCAGGAATTTTTTATTTTTTAATTTAAACGTTACCGCACGGGCGGAACATTATTACCAGTTTATATTATATACGCTTTGGTATTTTTTTGTAGTACCTGGCACATATTTTTTAGAAATGCAATAAAATATAGTTTACTTGTTCACCGGCGGGTAAAGGGCCAAACCAACCAGGTCGATTAAGCCTTTTACTTCTACGCCCAGCTCGTGTTCTTCCACCATCGGGTAGAGCTGCGCTTTGCAGATGGAGCAAGGGGCGCAAAGGATGCCGTCGCCGTTTTTGCCAACCCCGGTTTCCCGCACCTGCTCTGCTTTCTTAGCCGAGAACTTAATGCGCAGGTCGTACATTTCGGGGTCGTCAAAGAGAATGGCCGAACCGCCGCCGCAGCAGAAGTTGCGCTCCCGGTTGGGCGTCATTTCCACAAAGTTGGTGACGCTGGCATTCATCACAACCCGCAGGGTATCGCACATATTGCAGGCCCGCCCAAAGTTGCAGGGGTCGTGCAGGGTAACCGGACGGGTGTTAACTTCTTTGTGCAGTTTGAGGGCGCCCTGCTCAATGTAGTAGCGCACTTCATCATGCAGGTGCACAATGGGAATCCGGCCGGGACGGTCTAACATGCCGGGCAGGTACATTTTGCCGGTACGCCAGCCGTGGCCGCACTCGCCCCAGACAACTTTCTTGGCGCCCAGCTTGAGCGCTTCGTCGATAACCCGCATGCAGTTGGCCCGCATGGTAGCCCGCTGGTCAAACAGCAAGCCGAAGTTGCCGGCCTCGGTAATTTCACTGCTGATGGTCCACTTAACGCCCAGGTAGTGGAAGAACTTGGCCGCCCCGGTCATGGTGTTGGGGTTGAGCAGGAAGTCTGCCGAAGAAGGAATGTACAGGATGTCGGCCGGCTGGTCAACGGGTATTTTGATTTCCACGCCGGTTTCTTCCACAATTTCTTCTTCCAAGAACTCGCAGGTATCCACAATGCCGGCTTTGGTTAAGCCGGTGTGGTTGCCGGTTTTGGCCATGGCCGCACCCACCGCGGCGTGCAGTTTGGGCACCATGCCCAGCCAGTGCAGCAGCTGGCGGCCCGCCATGGTCACTTCGCAGGTGTCCAGCCCGAAGGGACATACCAGCGAACAGCGACGGCACTCATTGCACTGGTAGAAGTATGAGAACATTTTCTCTAAGTCTTCCAGCTCAAGGTCTTTGGCGCCGATCAAGCCGGGGAAAAACTTGCCTTCCGGGGTGAAATAACGCTTGTAAACCTTGCGCAGCAAATCGGCCCGGTTGGTCGGGATGTTGTAAGGGTCTCTGGTACCCAGGTAGGTATGGCAGTTTTCCGCACAGGCACCGCACTTAACGCAGGACTCAAAGGTGAGCATTAAGGAACGGAACTTTTGACCCAGTTCGTTCAGGTGCTTGATGGCGGCTTCCACCTTTTGGTCGTCGGGAACGGGATTGATGTTGATTTTCAGCATGTCAGCCACGCTGGCTTTAACAGGCTGCTTCAAACCGGTTTCGGTTAATGGCATTTACTGCACCCCCCCTGAAGCGGATTGGCCGCCGGAAACCGCATGACCGGTGCCGCCTACGGCTACGCCGGGCATACCCGGTGCCGGTTCAACATAGGGCCGGTTGATAATCCAGCGGTGGGCAAACATGCCGGGAATATGCAGCAGTTTGCTGAACGGTAAATAAATCATAAGTATCTGCACCAGCAGCAAGTGGAGAACAAATAAGGGCTTGTGCATTACTTCCATGTCCGGTGTGACGGGCGTAAGGGTTAACAGGTTAGCCACATAGTCGCGCACCGGTTCATAGTGAATGCCCCATTCGGGAACAAAACGCATCAGGTTGCCCACCGATACGATGGCAATCAGCATCAGCAGGTGCAAATAGTCACTGGGAGCAGAAACCTGCTTTACTTCGTTAACGGTCAGCCGGCGGTACAGCAGGTACAACAGGGCCAGCAGCACCACTACACCGAAAGAAGTGCCCAGCAAGTTGGACAGGTATTCACTGGTATGCTCGGATGTAAGACCAATGTAATAGAACTGTAAACCCAGCAAGCCGATACCCATGATATGCCCGCCCAAAATGGAGAAGAGCGCCACATGCATAATCCAGCCGCCGGTCCAAAGCGGCTTGTCTGCCTTGTACAGGCTCCGGAAGAAGACTACCTCGGCAGCAATATCAAGCAAGGCGCCGGCCTGGGTGGTGGGAGCCGGGGTCAGGGTGATGTTGTGCACGATGCGCCCGCCGGCCCATCTGCCCATTCTGTAAAGAAGCCCAAGAACCAAAACACTGACTGAAATGTAAGGAAGAATCTGTAAAATAAAGTAGGTCACCGCTACACCTCCTTTGGTTTTGCCAAAGCTGCTTGTCATTTGCTTTTGTGCTTAATTAGTTAATAAATTCTGGTTTGTAAAATTGTAACCTTGCATCCGCAAACCACATCCCAGCCCACCGGGCGGCAAACATGGCAACTGACTGTTTATACTTCCTGCAGGGAACAGGCTTCGTTCGGGCAGGTTACCACACAGGTTTCACAACCCATGCAGTCGGTTTCCGCCCCGGTTACCTCTGCTTTGCCGTCAACCATGCCCAGGATGCCTGCCGGACAGGCATCGATACATTCGCCGCAACCTTCACACCGGTCGGCGTTAATTGCTACAATATACAAGATCATCCCTCCTTTGATATATATTTTAAGTTCCGGGCCGGCTGGGGGCGGTTAATTCCTCAGATGATCTGTTGGCTACAATCTGAAAACCGGGACAAAAATGCATATATAATGCCTATTTCGGTGTAACTTAGATTATTCCTTCTTAAAATCGTCACTTTTTTTTGACAAAGGGATGCCGGCCGGCCGACATGCAGGGACGTTGTTACGCCCGTCAGGGACAACTTACTATAGAAATATAACATTGATTAATGCAGCCGTAAAGATCATCTAACCGACCTGCCGGGGCCACAACCGCAGCTTTTGGCGGCTTTGCCGGCCCGGGGCGGTTAAATCAAAGTTAAATTAGACATTTTCATTTTCTGCCATTTTTATTTTTTGTCTTACTCCTTGCTTTAGGTAGGATTTTTATAATATGCCGGAGAAACTAACAGTATGGAGGTGATGGCATGTCGGTTTATGAGATGGCGGTGGAACTGGGTAAAAAATTATCCGCCACCGAGGAATATCAAAGGGTTTTAGCGGCCCAGCAGGCGGTAGCCCAGGATCAAGAAGCCCGCAACCTGGTCAAAGACTTTCAACAACTGCAGCAGGCTTACCAGCGCATGCAAATGATGGGCCACCGGTTAACCGAGGATAATTTGAAAACCCTGGAGGAAGCAGAGAAAAAAGCCTCTGCCCATCCCCTGGTAAAGGATTACCTGAACGCCCAGGCGATTTTTTACGAGGTTGTCAATGAGGTTAACTTAAAAATACAAGAAGGCTTAAAAGGCACCCCGGCGGCGGAACAGTCCCGGGAAACGGGCGGCTGCAGCTGCTCCTCGAACACCGACGGCGTTTGCGGCGGTTCCTGCTCCGGCTGCTAGACAAGCCGGCATTAAAGGGTTGGGAATTTCCCAACCCTTAGAGTATCGACAAACATTAACTGTGGTTTATGATCCCCTTTGGCTCCGGTCTACGCACCGGCAGCACTATGATTCGCTCCGTTCGCCCTTGGGGTCGCCTCAAACGGGCCATCCTGTCCCGGTTCGGCTGGCGCCCACGTCCTGGGGGCGCCACCCCAAGGGCTCCTTCGCTCATCAAGTGCTGTTACCGGTGCTTCGACAAGTCGCCGGCAGGGGATCATAAAGCCACCTCACTTTGTTTTACAACCTTTGTTTACAGTCTGAGGGTTGGGAATTTCCCAACCCTTTAATTGTTTGCAAACAGTATGGTTGGATTATGATCGCCTTTCGCTCCGGTCTCCGCACCGGCAGCTCAGTCCCGGGATTTAATGACCAGCAGGCGGCCGGCGGCGATTTCTATTTTGCCGGTGGGGGCCTGCAGGATATTGCTGATGCCCAGGGATTGTCCCAGGGTCAGGGTGGCCCGGTGCAACGGATACCGGAAACCGGTGAGGGTAATGCCGGTTACCCGGTCGGTCAGGGGCAGCAGTGAGATGTGGCTGAAGCGGCCTTTTGTGATTTCTGTTGTGTCCTGGATAAGCATAACCTCGTTTTTTTCATCTGCCATGCGGCAGGGAATCCCTTCTTGCAGGGCCCGGGCCAGCAGGTGGAGGTTGGCCAAAGTGTGATCCAAACGGCTACCCGTTGCCCCCAGCAGGAGAATTTCCCGGGGCCGCCGGGCCAGGGCCCAGTTAAAGGCCAGCTCGGTATCCGTTTCGTCTTTGGCCACCGGGTCGCAGGACAGGCATTGCTTGCTGGCCTGCCGGATCAGCGCAAATTCTGTGGGGGTAACTGAATCAAAATCGCCGATGGCCAGGTCGGGCTGTCTGCCGTTTTCTATGAGAAAAAGGGCGCCCCGATCGACACCCAGAAGAAAATCGCCGGCGGCTATTTCCTGCAGGGCCCAGGGCCCCAAGGCGCCGCCCGAGAAGATTAAAATGCGGCCTGTCATGGCGCTTCTCCTTCCTGCTCTAAAAAACCGGTTTGCAAACGGCTGTACAGCGTTTCTTTCAGTTTTATGAAGGCCCGGTCGGTGGTGAGCCGGGGGCTGCGGGGCCGCGGCAGCGTCACGGTCAGTTCCGCCAGGATGCGGCCCGGCCGGGGCGAAAACAAATATATGCGGTCGGACAGCAGGATGGCCTCTTCAATGTCATGGGTAACAAACAGCACCGAGTGCTGAAAACGCTGCCAGATGTCCAGCAGCCATTCCTGCATTTGTATTTTAGTTAAGGCATCCAGCTTGCCAAAGGGTTCGTCCAGCAGCATGAGTTCCTGCCGGCAGAGGTAAGTACGCAAAAAAGCCGCCCGCTGCTTCATGCCGCCGGACAGCATATGGGGATAGCTGTCTGCAAAACCCGCCAGGCCAAACAGGGGCAACAACTGCCGGGCGGTCTGCCGGGCTTCCTTGGTTGCCATGCCTTGCAATTGCAGCGGCAGGATAACGTTGTCCAGTACCGTTCGCCAGGGAAACAGCACGTCATTTTGCGGCATGTAGCTGACATGTCCCCGGCAGCCGGCCACCGACCGTCCCTGCAGCAAAATGTCGCCCTGGTCCGGCCTGGCCAAGCCGGCCACCAGTTCCAACAAGGTACTTTTGCCGCAGCCGCTGGGCCCGATCAGGCTGACAAACTCCCCCTCCCCCACTGTCAGGGAAACCCGGTCCAGGGCCAGGATTTTTCCCCGGCCCGGCCGGTCGTAACTTTTGCTTACGGCCTTAACGGCCAGCCTGACCGCAGGCATGCACATCACCTTCTTCAGGGTGTTTCGGGCAGGAATTGATTGGTAAAGGCCTGTTTAACATCTATGTTTTGCGGGATCAGCTGCCGCTCAAACATCCAGTTAGCATAACGGGCCCAAACTTCTTCCCGCTGTACGCCCCAGCGGGGGGCAGCCGCCCGGTATTGCCGGCTGACCCAGGCCTGGCTGGCTTTAACCAGCTCGGCATTTAATTCCGGAGCATTTTTCAGTAAAATGTCTGCCGCCTCTGCGGGATGCTCGATACTCCATTCGTAGCCCCGGGCAGTGGCTGCCATAAATTTTTTCACCAGTTCTTTTTGTTCAGCGATATGTTTTTCGCCGGTGACTATTACCGGTGTGTAATAATCCAGGGCCGGGTCCAGGTCTTTCAGCATAATCAGGTTTAAATCCAGGCCCCGCCGTTTGGCTTCGATCCCGTCCCAACCGTAGTAAATCCATTCAAAATCAGCATCCCGCCCGATGGAGGCAAAGAAATCGGTGGCTCCCAGGGTAACGTATTTTACTTTGGCCGGGTCGCCCCCCGCCTTTTCCATCACCGCTTTGATGACGGCTTCCTCCACCGGTGATCCCCAGCCGCCGTAGCGTTTCCCCGCAAAATCCCGGGGTGAGGTAATGTTGGCCTCTTTCAGGGAGGCAAAGGCAGAGGTGTTATGCTGCAGCACAGCGGCAATTGACACCAGAGGGATGCCGCGTGCCCGGGCCTGGGTAACACTTTCCTGGTAACTGATACCAAAATCCGCTTTGCCGGCCGCCACCAGCCGGTCGGCGGTACTGCCCTGGCCGGGCTGGATTATTTCCACCGCCAGCCCCTGTTGTTCGTAAAAGCCCTTGTCCTTAGCCACATAAAGGCCGGTATGGTTGGTATTGGGATACCAGTCCAGCACGACGGTTACTTTGGTCAGGGCTTGCGGAGCGGTCTTTCGGTCACCGGCGCAACCGGCGGCAGACAACAGCAAGGCCGGCAGCAGCAGGCAGAGCATCAGCTTAATTTTGTTCATTTCGTTTTCCCCTTTACAGTTTGCTTATAAAATATCTTTGGCCCGGTAATGCCAGGGCATGACCAGCCGGGCCAGGCCCTCCACCAGCAAAAATATCGCCAGGCTGAGGGCGGTAATTACGGCAATGGCGGCAAAAACCCGGTCGGTGAGGTAAGACTGGGATGCCCTGGTCATATAAATCCCTAATCCCTGGCTGGCACCCAGCCATTCGCCGATCACCGCCCCCATCACGCTGTAGGTGCCGGCAATGCGCAGGCCGGAAAAAAAGTAAGGGAGTGCCGCCGGCAGTTTCACCAGGCGAAAAATTTGCCCGCCGGTTGCCCCCATGGCGGCCAGCAGGCGGATCATGTCCGGTTCTGCCGAACGGTAGCCGTCAGCCAGGTTAACCGTTACCGGAAAGAAACAAACCAGGGCCACCACCAGCACTTTGGGCAGCCAGCCGTAACCGAACCAAATAAGCAAGAGGGGCGCCACCGCAATAATGGGGATGGTTTGGGAAACCACCAGCAGGGGATAAACCGCCTGCCTCAGTTTATGGGACCACTCCATGCAGGTGGCCAGCAAGACGCCGGCCGCCACCGCCAAAAGCAAGCCCAGCAGGGTTTCGGCGACGGTCTGCAGGCTGTGCTGCCAGAGCAGGTCTTTGGTTTGCCAGAGGGCCCCGCCAACCCGGCTGGGGGCCGGCAGCAGCCAAGCCGGCAGCCGGCTGAAATGCGCCAGTCCTTCCCAGACTGCCAGCAACAGCAGCAGGGTGACACCCGGCAGCAGCAGGCTGCCCGGTTTTGGGCTAGCGGTATTTAGCCATTTTTTCATCGATGGTCACCCCGCCGGGGCGGTAGTGAATTTTCACAAAGGTCATTACTTCCGAAGCCCCGGCGGCCAGGCAGGCCTCCTGGGCTTGTTTTACGATGGCCAGCAGGGTGTCCAGCTCTCCCTCCATGACGGTTTCCATGGGACCCACCTGGTATTTGACGCCGGACCGCTGAACCACTTCGATGGCCCGGTCCACCGCCGCATAGGTGTTGCCGTCCGGCACTTTGGGCAAAACTTGAAACCCGAGGTTAATAACCGGCATGATGCAATCACTCCTTTCGTCAGGCTTAGTATGGTGTCATCCGGCCAAAAATAAAAGCTGCCTTCATGAGGCAGCTCAGGTTGTCGACAAATATTAGCTGTGGTTTATGATCCCCTTTGGCTCCGATCTACGCACCGACAGCACTATGATTCGCTACGGTCGCCCTTGGGGTCGCCTCAAACGGGCCCTCCTGGCCCGGTTCGGCTGGTGCCCACATCCTGTGAGCGCCACCCCAACGGCTCCTTTCGCTCATCAAGTGCTGTAACCGGTGCTTCGACAAGTCGCCGGCAGGGGTTCATAAAACCACCGTGTCTTTCCTTTGTCTACAGCCTGAGCGCCTTCCGGAGGCAGCTGTTATTTGAGATACAATAATTATCCGTATTTCCCTCCGCTGGCATTACCCAGATCAGGTTCACGGGTCGGTACCCTGCGGTACCCTCTCAGCCGGCCACCCCCAGCTCCCCAAAGCCATATTAAGTTGTTTGTTAAAGATACTATAGCAGCGGTTACCCGGTTTGTAAAGCGTTATACGCCCGGGCCGATATTACGCCTGCCTGGCACGCTGGCGAAGGTTCAATAGGTACGCCAGCACCAGCAGCCCCAGGCCCACTAAATCGGTCAGCAGGTTAGGATCGATCATTAATAAACCGCCGCCGAAAAAGACCAGCCGTTCCAGCGGGCGCGCGGGCGCCGCCAGGTAGCCCGAAAGGGCGGCGGCAATGGCGGTCATGCCCAGCAGGGAAGTGGTTATCATCAGCAGCACCTTGGGCAAGGTGGTATTGATCAGCAACAGGGAGGGTGACAGCACAAAAATGTACGGAATCAGGAAGGCCGCCACCGCCAGTTTGGATGCTTCCACACCGGTTTTCATGGGGTTGCTGCGGGCAATACCCGAGCCGGCAAAGGCAGCCAGCGCCACCGGCGGGGTTACGTCAGCAATAATGCCAAAATAAAACACAAACATATGGGCTGCCAGCACCGGTACCCCCAGTTGGATTAAGGTGGGAGCCGCAATGGTGGAGGTAATGACATAGTTGGCGGTGGTAGGCACGCCCATGCCTAAAATAATAGAAGTAATCATGGTAAAGAACAGGGTGGGCAGCAACCGGCCGCCGGCCAGGTCGATGAGGGCAGAGCCCAGTTTAAGGCCCAGGCCGGTTTTGGTGACAACCCCGATAATGATACCGGCAGTGGCACAGGCAATCACTACCCCCAGGGCCGAGCGGGCGCCTTCTTCCAAACCCTTAAGCACATCCCGCCAGGATATGCGGGTGGAGCGGCGCAGCAGCGAGGCGCCGATAGCCAGGGCAATGGCCCACAAAGCGGCATTCATGGGCGAACGGCCGGATACCAGCAGGTAGACAATGGCTAGCAGGGGAAGGGCCAGGTGCCCCCTTTCCAGCAGGATGCTGCCGATGCGGGGCAGTTGATCCCGGGGAATCCCCTGCAGCCCGGCCTTTTTGGCTTCCAGGTGAACCCCGATCCAGATGCCGGTAAAATACAGCAGGGCCGGAATGGCAGCCGCCTTAACAATATTTACATAGGGCGTGCCTACCATTTCCGCCATTAAAAAGGCCGCGGCCCCCATAATGGGCGGCATCAGCTGGCCGCCGGTGGAGGCAGCCGCTTCTACCGCCCCGGCAAATTCCGGCCGGTAACCCAGTTTTTTCATCATGGGGATGGTCAGGCTGCCGGTACCCGCCACATTACCCACCGAGCTGCCGGAAACCGTTCCCATTAAACCGCTGGAGAGGACCGCCACCTTGGCCGGCCCACCCCTGGCCCAACCTGCTACCGCATTGGCCAGGTCAATGAAAAACTTGCCCAGGCCGGTTTTTTCTAAATAAGCGCCAAACAAAATAAACAAGAAAATAAAGGTGGAAGAAACCCCCAGGGGGATGCCGAACACTCCTTCGGTGGTAAAAAACAGGTGCCCCACCAGGCCGCTCAGGTTAGTTCCCTGATGGGCAAAGGCCCCGGGCAGGTACGGACCGGCAAAGGCATAGCCCAGAAAAAGGGTTGCTACAATAACAATGGGCCACCCTACCACCCGGCGGGCCGCCTCCATAACCATTAAAATGCCCAGCCCTCCCAGCAGCATGTCGGCCGGGGTAACAATGCCGGCCCGCATGATAATTTCCTGGTAATATATGATAATATACAGGGGACCGGCCACCGCCAGCAGGGCCAGCAGGCCGTCAAACCAGTGCAGGCGGTGGCGGGGCCAGCTTTTCCTGGCGGGGTACAGGAGGTACACCAGGGCAAGGCCGAAGGATAAATGAACCGCCCGCTGAATCTGAGCATCCAGCACCCCGAAGATAGCTGTATACAACTGGAACAGTGAAAAGGCGACGGCAATAACGGCAACGGCAATGCCGGCCCAGCCGCTCATACGCCGGAAATCCGATTCCCGGTCGTATTTAGCCATAAACCGGTCTATATTCAACCGGTCTTGCGGTTGATGATTGTGCTCTGTCAAGTTTTACCTCCTTCCGGATGTTCAGGATGATTATTTGGGCCAGGGAACACGGTTTAACCTGGATGGCGATTAAAGAGCCGGGTGGGAAATAATCTTCAAAATCATACCGCTCACCCCGGTAAACCAGGGCATGCCTGGTTAAGGGCAGGAAAGCCAGGTTGATTTGTTTAAAATGCCGGTTGATGCCCGATAACACATAAACACCACCGTGATTTTCCAGTTTGCCCTCTTCGGGCAAAAAGGGAGTTCCCACGCCCAGGGCGCGGAAAGTGGTGGCGGTAAGCAGCAAATCATGCCCCGGTGCCAGCACAAAGTGCTCTTGCACCGGGGTTTTGTTTACAGAATGAATATATTCGATGGTAAAGCTTTTGTCAATCAGCAAGGGCAGCCGGAGAACCGCCTCGCCCTGCCGGCTGCTGACAACAAGCGTGGGCAGCGGTACCGCCAGCAAAACCGATACCAATAGGACAGCCAGCACCCATTTGCGGCCGGCCCGCCGCCCCACTAAACCTGCCATAAGACAACCTTACTTTTCATTAAAGAACTTTTCTGCCCCAGGGTGCATGGGGATGGAAATGCCTTCTTTGGCGGTATCCTTGCTGATGTGTTTGCCCACGTTATGTGCTGCCTGCAACTGATCCAAATGGGTGAAGACAGCTTTGGTAATATCATAGGCGGTTTGTTCATCCATTTTGTCGCTGACCACCAGCATAGCCTTGGCGCCCAGGGAGGTAACATCCTTATCCTGGTTGGGGTAGGTGCCGGCGGGAATCACTACCTTGGTGTAGAAAGGATATTTCTTGGTTAATTGCTCGGCCTTGTCATCAGCTACAGACAGCAGCACAACCTTGTGCTGGGCTGAAATATCCTGGATGGCTGCGGTGGGGAAACCGGCGGTAACAAAGGCGGCATCAATATTGCCGTCCTTCAGGCCGTTGGCTGCCTCACTAAAGGACAGGTACTGGGGCTTGATATCGGCAAAGGTGATGCCATAAGACTCCAGCACGTGCTGGGCGTTGGCGGTAACGCTGCTGCCGGCGGCACCCACGGCTACCCGCTTGCCTTTCAGGTCGGCAATGCTTTTAATGCCGGTCTTGTCCAGGGTAACAATTTGAACGGTTTCCGGATAAACGGCAGCCAGGCATCTTAAGCCTTCCACTTTTTTATCCTTAAACATTTCGGTGCCGTTGGCGGCATAATAAGCAATGTCGTTTTGCACAAAAGCTAATTGCACGCTGCCCTGGGTTAACAGGTTGATATTGGCCACGGAAGCGCCGGTGGACTGGGCGGTGGCGTTAACACCGGGCAGGTTTTTGTTTAAAATTTCTGCAATGGCGCCGCCCAGCGGGTAATATACGCCGGCTGTGCCGCCGGTGGCAATATTAATGAATTTCTTTTCTGTTTTTTCGGCGGCCTGGTCGGCCTTTTGCCCGCCGGATTTAGCACACCCGGTCACCAGGAGAGTTAGCATGGCAATGAGAGCCATTAAGGTTAAGCCGTGTTTTTTAATTTTCTTCATATCATCAATCATCTCCTTTGTAATAAGTTTGTTAAATATATGACAAATTTTGTATTTACGCGCCGCCCCCTTTAGCAAAATTTTGCAAATTATTTCTCATCTCTTTGTTTAGTTATTTATACATATTATTTTATATTGTGCCTTTAAAATCCTGCCGGCTGACATAAGATTTAATACATATACAAAATACATGCCGGGTGGTGACAATGGCTGTAACCGGTTAAATCTGCGCCAGGCCGGCGCGCAGCCCGGTTAAATAAGCTCCGGACCGTTTTTCTCCCATTCTTCAATTATTTTCACGCCGCTGCTGGTGCCGATGCGGTTGGCGCCGGCCTGCAGCATTTGTATGGCCTGCCGGGCCGTTTTGATGCCGCCCGAAGCTTTAACGCCCATCTGAGTTCCCACGGTTTGCCGCAGCAGAGCCACATCCTGCAGGGTGGCGCCGCCGCTGCCAAAGCCAGTGGAGGTTTTGACAAAATGGGCGCCCGCTCTTTGGGCCAACCGGCAGGCGGCAACCTTTTCTTGTTCCGTCAGGTAACAGGTTTCCAGGATAACTTTGACGGTCTGCCCTTCAGCGGCCTGAACCACCCCGGCAATATCCCGTTCCACATAGTGGTAATCCCCGGCTTTTAATGCCCCCAGGTTGATCACCATATCAAATTCGGCTGCCCCCTGCTGCCGGGCACGGGCGGTGGCAAAGGCTTTAACCTGCGGCTCCGCTGCCCCCAGGGGAAACCCAATAACGGTGCAGACCGCAACCCCGCTGCCTTGCAGCCGGTCGGCGACCAGCCGCACATGCCAGGGATTGACACAAACGGCAGCAAAATTATACTGCCGGGCTTCCTGACAGAGTTTGATAATTTCTGCCGGCGTAGCGTCTGCTCTGAGCAGGGTATGGTCGATGCAGCGATGCAACCGGTATTCCATTTAGCTTGTCTCCTTTTGACTTAATTTTTATCAATAACCGATAATTTATTTTATCTCTATTGAGATGTTTTGTATAGCAAAAAACCGCCCTGCAACGGGCGGCCGGAATATGACTGACCCTGGCTTTGGCTGTGTTTTGAGCACCGGCAGCACTGTGATTCGCTCCCGCCGCCAGGGGGGAGCTGCCGGTGCGGGCGGCGCAGTACGGCCGGACAGTTATGGATCACTTTTATCACCGGCGGCTTCCATGTAAAACGGGCAGCACCTGTGATAATTGGTTTTGCAGCAGCAATGACGGTAGTAGTCACGGCAGTGATCCTGTATTTTGCTGCCCCTGACACGGCAGTAATCGTCTTGCAGGTAAGGGCAGCACTTGTCAGGCGACAGCGGGGGGCGGCATTTGATGCGGGACACCCTGTCGTGGAAAAAAGGACATTTTTTAAGGTAATCGGTGGTAGTGCATACATAGCTGTAATATTTGCGGTTTTTATCGTAAATATTTACCTGCCGCAATCGGCAAACACTGCTTTCCAGGTAAGGACAGCAATAGGATGCCTTAAAATATTTGTTTTCCTTAATGGTTTTCAGTTTGTCACGGAACATTGAGCAGCGGTCATAATACCCGGAGCTACAGCAGCTGCTTTGGTAAAATCGCCGGTTTTTCTTAGCCACGTCAAAGTCCCGCAGCGAGCATCTGGAATCTTCCAAATACGGGCAGCAAACGGCCGGTTCCACAAAGTAATAAGTCTTTTGGGCGTATATCTTGCCAGTTTTGCCAGACTTTTCCATACTTCTCCCCTCCTGGCACTGTTTCTTCTCCAGCTTATTCAGGAGGGATTAAAACTGTGCCGGGCAGCCGGCTGTCCCGGCGGACAATGAAAGGTCAGGCCGGGTAAAAGGCCAGCAGGGGCCGGTAATAGGCCAGGTCGATCAACCGGCGGCAAGCCGCCGGGTCATCCAGCAGCAGCAGCAGCCAAATTTCCAGGGGAGCCACAGTCAGGCCGGCAGCCGGCGGCTTAAGCCGGTTTAAGGGCCAATACAGTTCGCTATGGCGGCCGTCCGCATCCTCATAGTAATAAACCAAGTTGGTCAAAGTAAGCTGCTTGAGCACCTCTTCCATGTTGCACCATTCGCCAAAGCTGTCAAACTGACGGGCCTGTTTGTTGCAAATATGCCGGCCGAAAATGCTGCGGCGGCAAACCAGAGGGCGCCCGGCATAAATGGCACAGCCCGCACTTTCCAAAAAGGGGCACCGGCTGCGGCCCTCTTGCTCCAGCTGACCCAAGCGCCAAAGGAAAAACTGCTCCTGTTGCTGTTCCGGCCAGCCGGCCAGGTGGGGCAGCAGGTAAAAAAATTCGATGGGACGGCAAGCAAAGGGGAATTCACGGCAGCACCGGCCGCAGCGGTCACAATCGCCGGTATCCGGGTGACTGCGGATAATATTGTGCATTAGTTGCAGCTTGTTTTGCCAAACTTCCGCAGCGGGTAAAGGAGGAAAAAGCCGGGCTGCCGCTTTGACGGCGGGCACCAGGGCACGCCACCCGGCATATAGTTTTTGGTAATCGAGAGGCAACCTGGTCATCTTGTCACCTGCCCTTTTGGCAGTATCTTATCATGCCGGGGACAGCGGCAGCAGGGTAATTTATCTAAATATTTCGTCAAATTAGGCTAAGAAAAACGGCACTAAGCATCATTTAGTGCCGTAGAGTATTGCCAAGCCTTACCGGCGGTTTTTAATCCCTTTAGCGCTTCAGCGGCAGGGAATGACTTCCTTAGCCGGCCTTACGGTATGTTTCTGCCTCCGGCCAGCACTCTATGTTGCGCAATCCCCGGAGGTTGCTCCGGTAAAACACCGGGTCGAGGCCTTGCCGCTTTTGCTGCAGGTAGTCGTCCAGGGCCTGTTTGGCAATGCCGCCCAGCAGTGCAATGGCGATCAGGTTGGTTATAGACATGAGGGCCATGAACAAATCGGCCATATCCCAGACAATGCCGATTTTCGCCACCGAGCCAAACATAACCATGCCAACCACCGCCAGCCTGTACACCGTCAGCCAGGTTTTGCTTTCCTTGATAAACTCAATGTTGGTTTCCCCGTAATAGTAATTGCCAATTACTGAGCTAAAGGCAAACAGGAATACTGCAACCGCCACAAAACTGCCGGCCCACTGGCCGATATGCGAACTGAGGGCCGCCTGCACCAGCTCAATACCGGTAAGGCTGCCGCCCGGCCGGTATGCTTCAGACAGCAGAACAATGAAGGCAGTGGCACTGCAAACCACCAGCGTATCCACAAACACGCCCAGGGCCTGGACAAAGCCCTGCTTTGCCGGGTGGCTGACGTGGGCGGTAGCTGCAGCGTTGGGGGCACTCCCCATACCGGCCTCGTTGGAGAAAAGGCCTCTTTTAATCCCCATCATCAGGGCGGCGCCCATGGTGCCGCCTACCGCTTCTTCCAGCCCGAAGGCACTGCTGACAATTAATTTAAGTACGGCCGGCAGTTCGGATATATTGGTTAAGCTAATATACAATGCCAGCAAAACATAGCCCCCGGCCATAACCGGCACCATTATCTCCGCCGCCCGGGCAATTCTTTTGACGCCGCCGAAAATGATATAAGCAGTAAAAGCGGTAATCAACAGGCCCATAACAAACCGGTCAACGCCAAAGGCGTTATGAAAGGCCAGGGTTATGGTGTTGGCCTGCACCGAGTTAAACACCAGGCCAAAGCAGATGGTAATTAAAACGGCAAACAACACACCCATCCAGCGTTGCCCCAGGGCCTTTTCCATGTAGTAAGCCGGGCCGCCCCGGAACCCGTCGCCGCTTTTTACTTTGTAAATTTGAGCCAGGGTGGCTTCCACAAAGGCGGTGGCAGAACCGATCAGGGCAATCAGCCACATCCAAAAAACAGCGCCCGGCCCGCCTACGGCAAGGGCAATGGCCACGCCGGCCAGGTTGCCGGTGCCTACCCGGGAAGCTGTACTGATGCAAAAGGCGCCAAAGGAGGATACACCCTGCCGCTGTTTGGAAACGCCGACTCCATCGCCCAGTTGTTTAATCATTTCTCCCAGGTATCTAAGCTGCACAAAGTTGGTTCTGAAAGTAAAATAAATACCAAGCCCAATTAATAATGCAATCAAAACATAAGTCCATAGAATGTCGTTACTAATTGCTATAAATTTTTCCAACGCAGCCAACATCTGCACCTCGCCTTTCTGATAAATAGTTAATTAGTTGCTAAAAATACATTTGTCTTTACAAAATGTAATTTTAGCATGATTTAAACCGAAATTACACAAGAAAATATATCTAAAACAACAGTCGGGCGACAAGTGTAAATATTTAAAATATAATATAAATTGCAAATAAATGCTTTGTGCCCACCGGCAGTCCGCCTTAAAAAATATAAACCTGCATGGCAATGAGTGCAGGTTTCTCAACAAAAATGAATATAAATATTTTTGGTGGCTTAGCATCCCCTGTAACCCGGTCTGCATGGGAACCCGCCTTTATTTAAAATTTAAAAAGGTTTAACCCGATTTCTTCACTGAAAGCCCGGTCCAAACGGCCGTCAATGACATCAATGATAATTTCGGCGGTGGCGCTTACCGTGGCCGAGGTCAGGTGACCGCCAAAGGCCTGATAGGACGAGTCGGTTAAGGTTACATGCAGGTGCAAATAAACCTGCCCGTTCATTTCGGAGATATTTCCCTGCAAACCGGCAATTTCCATGTCACCGGTAAATTCCCGGGGGTGATAGGTTTTGCCGGAGGTTGCAAACAGCCCCACCACCGCTTGCTTAACCGCCCCAATGCCTGTTACAGCAGCCAGCCGGATACCCTCCTGCCGGCAGAGGGTTTGCAGACTGGTTATTATTTCTTCTCCTTTGTCCAACCGCACCACCAGTTTGCTGCCAAATCTTTTATATTCCATCCCAACACCCTCTCTTTTCTTTATCAGTATTTATTATATATCTAGAAAAAGTTTCCTGAAAGAAGCATCCAGGAATTTCTTGTCCTTATGTAGAAAAATAATTTAATTTGTCAAACTACGTGAACGGAAGGTGTTTGTGTTATGGAAATTAATAAAGATTTTGCTCATCTGATGGTAAACATGATAAAACGCCAGGTTAATGAAGAAGTTACTGTTTTCGGTCACGGCGGCGTTGTTATTGCAAGTACCATAGCCGGCCGGGAAGGCTCGGTACACGCTGTTTCCAAACGCATGATGGCAGGTGAAATGGATTATTATGGCGTAACCAAAGAAGAAGCGGCAAAATTAGAGAATGTCCGTGCCGGTGCTAACGTTATCATAAAATATAACAATGAACGGGTTGGCGTTATTGGCATTACAGGCGACCCGGAACTGGTCAAACCTATTGCAACCTTTGCTGCACAGGTTATTGAGTTGCGGCTGGCCCGGGATGAAAGCGAAATGAAAGCGAAAAGCACCGCCCTGCAGTTGAAAAACGGCCTTGAAACTCTTACGGCTCTTATTGAAGAAATGGCAGCCTCTTCCCAAGAACAGGCCGGCACCAGCAGTGTTATGGCGGCAACCGCCCTGGACTCACAAAAAAAAGCAGCAAATACGGAGGAAATTTTAGCTTTAATTAAAGGTATAGCCGACATGACTAAATTGTTAGGCTTAAATGCCCGCCATTGAAGCCTGTCGGGGCCGGCGAAAATGGCAAGGGCTTTAACGTGGTACCCAATGAGGTAAAGAAACTGGCGGACAACAGCGCCCAATCGGTTAAGCAGGTAGGCTTGGTTATAAAGGATATCCAGCAGGCCAACGAACAGGTTGCAGCATATTCACAGCAGCTGTGCCACAGGCAGCGAACAGTTATCCAAAGCGCTGCAGGAAATGGTTGCGGAAATAGAAAAGTTAAACTCCATTGCCAATGAGTTAACCTTATTATATAGCTAAGGAGGCGCTTGCCTCCTTTCAGACTGTAGACAGAGGTTATAAACCACCGATAAGGTTTGTCGATACTCTGTAGAGGCGCTTGCCTCCTTTAAATGTTTACTGCCTGACGCAACGCAGATAAATCCGCCTCAGGCACCAGGCCCGCCTGAGCGGCACGGCCCAGCAGGGCAGCCGCCGCCCGGTAACCTTCCTCGCCGATATGTTCGGTAAACCGATTAACATACAGGTTGATATGGGCCTGGGCCACCTCCGGCGACATTTCCTGAGCATGGCGCATGATGTACGGCATGGGTTCGGCCGGATGCCGCCAGGCATATTGCACGGATGCCCGCAGCCAACCGGCAATGGCTGTCAGGTCTAAATCACGTTTGGCCACTATGGCTCCCAGGGGGATGGGCAAGCCGGTATCAGCCTCCCACCAGTTGCCTAAATCCACCAGCATGTTTAATCCATAGGTATGATAGGTAAACCGCGCCTCGTGAATCACCAGTCCGGCATCCACCAGGCCGTCCCGTACCGCCGGCATAATGGCATGAAAGGGCAATACCACGATCTCGCCCACTCCCCCCGGCACATGCCGGGCTGCCCACAGGCGGAACAGCAGGTATGCGGTTGACCGTTCGCTGGGCACCGCTACCCGTCGACCGGCCAGACCGGCCGGGTGATCGGGACTGCCTGCTTTGTTTGCGGCCAGCAGCAAGGGCCCGCAACCCCGGCCCAGGGCCCCGCCGCATGGCAGCAAGGCATAGCGGGGCAACGCCCAGGGCAGGGCGGCAAAAGAAATTTTTGCTATATCCGGCCCGTTTTCGCCGGCCACCAGGCTGTTGGTGATGTCGATATCCGCATAGGCAACAGCCGGCGGGGGTGCGCCGGGGATCAGACGGTGAACCCAGGCATAGAAAACAAAGGTATCGTTGGGACAGGTGGAAAAAGCAATTTTCATCATAGCACCTCCGCTAATACACAGCCGGCTCTTTTTAAAAGCTCCAGGGCCTCGTTAATCCGCCAGGCCCCCCTATCCCGGGGCCCCACCAGGTTGGAAACAGTGCGTATCTCTAATACAGGCAGGCCGCGTTCCCGGGCCGCCAGGGCAACACCGTATCCTTCCATGGCTTCGGCGGCAGCCCCAGGTACCCGGGCAGCCAGTTCAGCCGCCCGGGCTGCGGTACCCGTCACGGTGGAAACTGTTAGCACCGGGCCGGTTTGCACCGGCAGCCCGGCCGCCAGCAGCCCCCGGACAACCTGATGCAGCAAGTTGGCCGCCACCGGAATACGGTTAGTGCCAAAACCCAATTCCTCAATACTGCAAAAGCCTGCCGGGGTTTCGGCGCCCAGGTCAGCTGCCACGATTTCGTCAGCTACCACCAGGGAGCCCACCGCCGCCCGGCCGGCAAAGCCGCCGCCAATCCCGGCGCTGATAACCAGGTCGTAAGGCGCTTCAGCCAGCGCCCGGGCGGTGCTTAGCGCCGCTTGAACCGGCCCCACCCCGGCGGCTGTTACAACAAATCTTGCATCGCTGCCCAGGCCGCCCAGCAAAGCCTCTCTTTCTGCTGCCACCGCAGTTATTACCAGTATTCGCCGCAGGGCTTTGCTTGGCCCACCGGTTGTTTGCTGTATTTTCATAACCTCTCCTTAGTTAACCATTAATGCTTTTTAAACCCTTTACCATTGTAACACAAAAAACATCAGCATTATCTCTGCATGTTTTCATTAATTTTTAGCCGCAGTTTCATGTCCAGAGAGCGTTTATATGGGATTGCCTTGGATTATCAAAGAAGGAATATTCTAATAATGAGCGTAATATTTAAATATAACTTTTATTGGAGGGATGCGGTTATGTCTGATAAAAAAATACTCATGCTGGTGGGCGACTTTGTTGAAGACTATGAAGCTATGGTCCCATTCCAGTGTCTTAGCATGCTTGGTTATACTGTACATGCAGTATGCCCGGGCAAAAACAGCGGTGATAAAGTGCGCACTGCGATTCACGATTTTGAAGGCGATCAAACCTACAGCGAAAAACCCGGTCATAACTTTGCTATAACTTACGACTTTGATAAAGTAGTGGTAGATGACTATGTAGGCTTAATCATTCCGGGCGGCCGCGCACCTGAATACATCCGCCTGAATGAGCGTGTGTTGGAAATCGTAAGGGAGTTTTCGGCAAAGCATAAGCCTATTGCTTCTGTTTGCCACGGCCAGCAGGTTTTGGCAGCTGCCGGGGTGCTGGAAGGAAAATTATGCACCGCCTATCCGGCTGTAAAACCCGACGTCCTGCGGGCCGGCGCTGCATGGGGCGAGGTGAACGAAACCTTCTCTAATGCTTATGTTGACGGCAACCTGGTGACGGCCGCCGCCTGGCCGGGCCACCCGGAATGGCTAAGAAAATTTGTCGAGCTGCTGGGGGCAGAAATTAAGATATGATATACGAAAGAGGTTGTTTTCCAAAAGCCAGGCTTTGGGAAACAACCTCTTTTCTTTAATTTAATCATTGGCGGATAAAGCAAAAATAGTTTTACCTACATTCCATAACGTTACTATTGTATAAGCATTTGAATATTTATTTAGTTTTACCAATAACCAGCCCTTACTTATGATACGGCTCGTTTTTAATAATCTTGAACCAGCGGTAAATTTGTTCCAGCAGCATCAACCGCATCAGTTGATGGGGAAAAATAAGTTTGGAAAAGGACAGCGTAATGTCGGCCCGCTGCAGGATCTCCGGGGCCAGGCCAAGGGAACCGCCTATGATAAAGGTAACGTCGCTGCGGCCCTTTAAAGCCAGCGCTTGCAGTTGTTGGGCCATCTCCTCGGAGGTATAGAGTCGGCCCCGGGGGTCAAGAACGATGAGAAATGTCCCGGGCCGCATTCTTTTCAGCAGGCGGCCGGCCTCTTTCCGGCGCACCCGGTCTTCCTCTGCCGCTGCTGCATGATCGGCGCAGGATTCATCGGGCACCTCAACGATATCAAGCCGGGCATAGGGGGTCAATCGCTTGAGGTATTCTTGAATGCCTGCCTCCAGGTATTTTTCTTTCAGTTTTCCCACAGCCAGGATGGATATTTTCATGGTCAGCCTCCTGTTCAACTAGCCTGATGTCTTTGAAAATTTGCCGGGCAACCAACGTATGCCTATGTTAATTATAACCTTAAATTAAATACTTCCCTCTTTTGTTAACACTTAAGGCGTGCCGCTGACGGCACGCCTTAAGTGTTAACAAAGTTTGTATACTAAATTCAAGTTAAGCAACACTGCCGATTCAAGTGCGGCGGATGCGGGCACCCAGACTGGTCAGCTTTTGTTCCAGATTGGCATAGCCGCGGTCAATATAGTTGACATTGCTGATCTCGGTTTCCCCCTGGGCCATCAGGCCGCTGATGACAAGGGCAGCGCCTGCCCGCAAATCGGAGGCTTTTACCTTGGTACCCTGCAGGGAAGGCACTCCTTCAATGACAGCCATACGTCCTTCCACTTTGATGTTGGCACCCATGCGTTTCAGCTCGTCCGCCACCCGGAAGCGGTTTTCAAAAATGTTTTCAATAATGATGCTGGTACCGGGTACCGTAGAAAGAAAAGACATCATTTGGGACTGCATATCGGTGGGAAAGCCGGGATACGGCATAGTTTTAATGTCAATGCTTTTAGGCTGCAAAGCGGTGGCTTTAATATGGATGGTATCTTCCCCTTCCCATACTTCCACGTTGGCTTCCCGCAGCTTGGCGCTGAGGGGCTCCAGGTGGCGAGGGATCACGTTTTCCAGCAATACATCCCCCCGGGTGGCAGCAGCCGCCACCATAAAGGTGCCTGCCTCGATGCGGTCGGGGATGACAGAGTAGCGGCCACCCTTCAAGCAGGGCAAGCCTTCAATTTTAATTAAATCGGTACCGGCCCCCCGCACCCTGGCCCCCAGGGCGTTGAGAAAATTGGCCAGGTCAACAATTTCCGGTTCTTTGGCAGCGTTTTCAATTACCGTCTGCCCCTCCGCCAGGCAAGCCGCCATCATAATGTTTTCGGTGGCCCCCACGCTGGGAAAATCCAAATAAACCCGGTTGCCTGTCAGGCGCCGGGAAATGCCTTGAATGCAACCCCGTTCCAGGTTTAGTTGGGCACCCAGACTGACCAGGCCTTTAAAATGCAGATCCATGGGCCTTACCCCGATATTGCAGCCGCCGGGCAAGGAAACCGACGCCCTGCCGTAGCGGGCCAGCATGGGGCCCAACAGTAAATTAGACGCCCGCAGTTGTTTTACCAGCTCGTAGGGCGCCTCTTCGGTTATTTGTTGCGGGCTGCGCAGGGAAACTGTATCTTCCTCCAGCCAGCGTACTTTGACACCCATGGTGCCTAATATTTCCAGCAAAATCCGGACATCACTGATATCCGGCACGTTTTCTAAAACAACCTCATCCTCCGCCAACAGAGCACCGCATAATATAGCGAGGGAAGCGTTCTTGGCACCGCTTATCCTTACCTTGCCATGGAGCGGGTATCCTCCTGCAATGATTAATTTGCTCAACTTATTTGACCTCCTAATCAGGTATCGCTCCCCGAATTATCAGTAATGTATTCTCTAAGCTGCCGAATAATTCCTGCCGTAGTATTAATTACCGCCAAAAGTCCTACAATTTTCCCTGTTTTGCTTGCTGTCTGGCCCACCGCTGATAATCTTGTTCAAAGGTTGCCATGTCCACCCCCAGCACTACGGCAAAGGCCCGGTCTATTTTGTGTTGTTGGGCCAAATTATGCAGGATATTTTTCAAAGCTGCTTCGCCGTAAACCTCTGCCACATAGCGGACAGCCAAATAGGACTGGCGGTAAGCCAGGGGCTGGTTGGGCAGGGTGTCAAACTGCCTGTCCATATCAGACAGCGGGTAGAAGGGCTGCTCCAGGGAGGCCTGCTCATCTTGAAATTCAAAGCCGGTTAACTTGTATTCTTCATACTGGGCAATTCCCTCGGTAAACCAGCGGGTGTAGTTGCCGGCGGTAACATAGTCCACCACCAGGTGGGCAAACTCGTGGGCCATGGGGCCGCTCTGGATAAACTCTTGCCGGTAAGCCCGGGGATCTGCTGCCGACACCCACAGGTGCGGCGAGAGAACCCGGATAACACCCGTCCAGTATACGCCCATGGCGCTTTCGTTGGACGGCCAGCCGAATTGGCGGTTTAATTCGGCCCGGGAAGGGTAAACAATGACCGGTACCCGGCTGCCGCCTGTATAGCCGTACTGTTCGGCAATGGGTTGGTAAAATCTTTCTGCTGTCGCCAGCACTAATTGAGCATCAGCTTCACTGCCTTTGCTATAGCGCACAATAAAATGCTCACTTTGCAAGGTTGCCATGTGGCGAGTGGTCCAGAGAGCCTTTTGTTTTTGCCCCTCCCGGAAAACCGTATAAGCAACTGATCGCATGGCATAGGGCAACTTCGTAAAAAAAGCCGCCAGCAGGATAAAGGCAGCCACTGTAATTCCCAACATGCGGTGCATGTCAGCCCCTTTAATGTTTTGGATCAAGCCGGGCATCACAGCACCTCCTTCTAATCAGTTAATCAGTTCTATTATATAATTGCAGCCGTACCGGTCCTAGTGGAAATATAAAGAAGCCGGACAATTACTGCCCGACTTCTTGCTGCCACTTCTCGACGGACTGCCGGGCTTCGTCAGCTCGGGGTCCTTCCTGCTTATTGATTTGCAAAAACTTTTTCATATGGGCTATAGCTCCGGCATAATCCTTTTGTTCTGCCAGCAGGTTAGCATACTGAAATAAGAGGTCGGCATTGTCCGGCTGTACTGCCAGCGCTTGTTTCAGGGCTTGCCCGGCAGCCGGCAAATCACCCTGGGCATAGTACAACAGGGCCAACTCCTGGCGGGCCGCTATATCCTTCGGGTCCAGTTGAATTGCTTTTTGGTAGGCTTCTGCGGCCTGCTTCAGTTTGCCTGCTTGCCTGTAATAGGCAGCCAGGGTAAGCAAAAGTTCCTTATCCTGAGGGTTCTTTTGAGACTGCTTTTCCAACAAGGCAAGGCGCTCCTCCGGGCTGTTCGGGGCGGCCTGCTCTTTCTGAAGGCTGCCCAGGCCTGTCCAAACCACAGAAGAACCAATTAAGCCCAGCGACAATACCGCCACCAGAATGCCGAACACAATCCGCTGCAGGCGTTTCTGGCGGGCCCGGGGGGATAAATGTTTAAAAAACAAGGTCATCACCTCAGCGCTTGATTGCTATGGAAATCATAGCAAATTGTGCCACAAAAGTAAACCTCCCGCGCAACTTCCGGGAGGTTTTATACGTCTTATATATAACCAATGGGGTTTTTTGGCACACCGTTAACAATTACTTCAAAGTGCAGGTGCGGCCCGCTGGAGCGGCCGGTGGATCCCACTGCCCCGATTTTTTGGCCGCGCTGGACGGTTTGGCCGACACTGACATTAATTGTAGACAGGTGGGCATAGCGGGTGACTATGCCGTTGCCGTGGCTGATATCCACGCATTTGCCATAGCCGCCGTACCAGCCCGCCCGGATCACCCGGCCTTCGTTATAGGCGCCTACCGGTGAGCCGTAGGGCCTGGCTAAATCCACCCCGGTATGCATACGGCCGTTGCGCATACCGAAGGGGGAAAGAATGGCGCCGCCGGGCCGATAACCGCGTGATGCCACCATGGTTTGGGCACTGCGTTCAATAATCTGCGGTTTTGCCTCTTTCAGTATTTTTTCTTGTAAAACCTGCCGCTCGGTTTCTAACCCGTTAACGGCAATAATTTTATAAGTAACTTCCTTCAGGCCGGTTTCGCCCTTTTGAATGACCACGGTCTTGCCAAAGGGCAGTTTGGCATTCTTGCGTACCTGCTGGGCCGCTACAATTTCCTCTTTTACTGTTTTTTCGGCCACCGCCACCACATTAATGATGGGGTCAGGCACGCCGACCATCTTAATTTTCTGGCCGATCTGCATTTTTTCCGGCTCGAAGCCAGGGTTGTTGGCAATTAAATCGTCCGGGCTGACTTTGCACTTAATGGCAATATCCCACAAGGTATCGCCTTCTTTAACTGTGTAATACCTGGGGGTATCCGATTCACCGCGCAGCCGCTTTAAAGCAGCCGCTTGATCCAGAATTTTATCAGCCCGTACAGGCACCTCCACTACCTCTACCTTTTCCTTGAAGCCTAATTTGAAATCAGGCCCCATTTGATAAGAATGTTTCAGGTTTTCCAGCACTTGATCGGCGGTTGCCTTATCTTTCACCGCTACCTTTAAGCTGCCGTTTACCTGGATGCCGGCAGCCACGCCTTCAAAGGTGAGCCTTTGGGACAACAGCCGTTTAAGTTCTTCTTCACTGACAACTTCATTTTTTAAGTCTTTGGCCGCTTTATATGTAACCTGCTGCTGCAGCTTAACTTTGGCCGCTTTGGCTTGGTGTTCCTTAACTAACGAGTTAACGACCGCTTCTGCCGCAGCCTTGCTTTTTACTACCGCCACCACCTGACCGTCCACCGCAACGGCACAGGCCCCGTTACCGGTTGCCGCAAAAACGACACTGAGCACCAGGACAACCGCTAATAACACACCTAATCCCTGTTGATAGGCTTTAGGCTGCTTGGCCAGCCAATTGGGCAGGGATTTCAGCTTGTCTGTAAACTGCATGGTTCAACTCCTTTCGAGAAGATAACTGCCAACTCTCTATGGAACCCTATTTAATTTGGAAAAGAAGTCGTTGTAAGGCAAATTAAGGCACATACATTTTATCACAATATTTTGTCCGGGTAAAGTTTTCGTAAAATTAAAAAGGTCTCCGTTTAACTCAAACGGAGACCGCAGGGTGTGGACAAACATTATCGGTGGTTTATGATCCCCTTTGGCTCCGGTCTACGCACCGACAGCACTATGATTCGCTACGGTCGCCATTGGGGTCGCCTCAAACGGGCCATCCTGGCCCGGTTCGGCTGGCGCCCACGTCCTGTGGGCGCCACCCCAATGGCTCCTTTCGCTCATCATGTGCTGTTACCGGTGCTTCGACAAGTCGCCGACAGGGGATCATAAAACCACCTCACTTTGTTTTACAACCTTTGGCGACAATCTGAGGCCTCCGTTTGATTAAACGGAGGCCGTTACTGTTTAGGCAAGACCTGCTTGTTTTACCTGTAAATAAATGGCACATTCAAAGCGCTTTTGGGCCAGCCGGCAGCCAATTTCGTAGGGCTCCCGCAGGTTGTTGTTGAAGGCCTGGGCGTTGGCATGGCAACCGCCGCTGCAATAAAATTTGGCCCAGCAACTGCGGCAGCGCGGTTTGTTATAAATGTGCGCCTGGCGGAACTGCTCAATAATGCCGGGTTTTTGAATGCCGCTCGTGACATGACCCAACCAAAACTCCGGACGTCCCACGAACTGGTGACAGGGGTAAAGGTCACCCTCGGGTGTCACCGCCAGGTATTCATAGCCGGCGCCGCAGCCGGACAAGCGCTTGGGCAGGCAGGGCCCGCCGCTCAAGTCAATATTAAAATGGAAAAAATTAATGGGTTGGCCGGCTTCCCGGCGGGCCAGCAGCAACCGGGTCAGCTTTTCGTATTCCTCCAGCAACAGGGGCAGGTCTTCCGGCCGGAAAGCATAATCGGTTTCGCTGCCGCCGACCACCGGCTCCACCGAAATATCCCGGAAGCCCAGCTCGGCCAGGTGCATAACATCCTGACTGAAATCCAGATTATGCCGGGTAAAGGTGCCCCGGATATAATAGCCGGCCGCCGGCTCTTGCTGCACATAGGCCTGCATGTGCGGCAGCACCAAAGCGTAAGAGCCCCGGCCGGAGGGAGCCGGCCGCATGGCATCGTGGACAGCCGGCCGACCGTCCAGGCTTAAAACAGCAGCCATTTGATTGTCCAGCAGAAACTGCTGTACTTCCCGGTTCAGCAGCACGCCGTTGGTGGTAAGGGTATACTTGATTTCTTTGCCGGCTTGCCGGGCCTTTTGCCTGCCGTAGGGCACCAGTTCCTTGATGACTTGAAAATTGAGCAGGGGTTCGCCGCCAAAAAAGTCGATTTCAATATGCTTGCGCGGGCCCGATTGTTCAAGGAGAAAATCTATGGCAGCCCGTCCTATTTGGGCGGACATTAAGCCGCCGGGCCCGCCGAACTGCCCTTGGCCGGCAAAACAGTATTTGCACCGCAAATTGCAGTCATGGGCGGCATGTAGGCAGAGGGCTTTTACCACTGTATCGGTCCGGGGCCGGTAGTTGTCCTGGTGCGGGTCAGCGGTAAACAACAGGCCTTCCTGCTGTAAGGCGCTTATTTCCGCCAAGGCCTGTTCGATCTCCGCCCGGTCATAGCGAGGGGAGAGGGCTGACATGATTTCTTCTCCGGCAGCCGTCTGGTATAAGTCCAGCAGATCCCATACCAGCTCATCCACCACATGAACCGCCCCGCTGTGCACATCCACCACAATGCGGACGCCGTCAAAGATGAATTTGTGTATCATAAAAAAGTCCCCCCAAAAAAAATTACCTTATCCCCGGGGAAAAACACTCCCGCAGAGACAAGGTTGTGGTTTTACCGTGTTGACCACCGGGCCTAGGCCTGCTTGGCGCAAACCTGGTTGCCTACTGTGCAAGAGGTTTTGCAAGCAGATTGGCAGGAAGTGGCACACTCACCGCAACCGCCGGTTTTCAGGGTGGCTGCTAAGGACTTCTTATTTAAGGTTTTAATATGTTTCATCAGTCGTTCATCCCCTTTCCGTATACGATTATATAGCACCTGGTTTGTCCAAGGCAAGCAAAAGTTGGCCGGCGTTAAGAAGGGGTTGCCGTTGTTGACAAAACAGCCCCCCGATTGCCGGGGGGCCTTGACTTTTCTCTAACAATATGGAGCGGGTGACGAGGATCGAACTCGCAACCCTCAGCTTGGGAAGCTGATGCTCTACCATTGAGCTACACCCGCATCTTATTATAATTATACCCGCCTGTTGTAAAAAATCAAACATCTGTTAAATAAAAATTTGGTGACCCATCCGCGACTCGAACGCGGGACACCCTGATTAAAAGTCAGGTGCTCTACCAACTGAGCTAATGGGTCAAGAGATAAAAAAACAAAAATTGGTGACCCCTACGGGATTCGAACCCGTGTTACCGCCGTGAAAGGGCGGTGTCTTAGGCCGCTTGACCAAGGGGCCACAAATTTTTGTGGTGGTGATCCATCCGCGACTCGAACGCGGGACACCCTGATTAAAAGTCAGGTGCTCTACCGACTGAGCTAATGGATCAGGTATTGAATTATCGGCCGTGCGACCTCACATGTGATATATTACAACAACACCGGATAAGTGTCAACATGTTTGTCTTCAAAACATTACTTTAATTTTTTAGCAAAAATACAACATAATACATATCTGCCGGTACCGCTGCGGGCAGTCCGGCAGCCTTGACCGGCTTTGCCTGCACCCTGAAATAAATACAACCCGCAGCACCGGCAAAGTGACACGGGTTGTTTGGCAAAATTGGCGGCATTACGGTTGAGAACCGCCTGCCGCTTAAATTTAATTGAACAGGTCTTCTATGATAATGGTTTGGTTGCGCTTGACGCCGACGCTGATCAGGGCAATTTTTACCTCGGTCAGCTCAACAATGCGCTCCAGGTAGCGTTTGGCATTGTCCGGCAGGTCTTGGTAACGGGTTACCCGGGAAATATCTTCTTGCCAGCCGGGGAATTCTTCGTAAACCGGCTCGCATTTGGCCAGCTCTTTTAATGAAGCCGGGAACTCCCGAATGATTTCCCCTTTGTAGCGGTAGCCGGAGCATAACTTAATCACCGGCAGGCCGCTCAATACATCCAGCTTGGTAATGGCCAGGCTGTCGAGCCCGCTGATGCGAGCCGCATAGCGGACAATCACCGCATCAAACCAGCCGCAGCGGCGGGGGCGCCCGGTGGTGGTGCCAAACTCATTGCCCTTGCGGCGAATTTCTTCCCCTGCGCCGTCCAGCAGCTCGGTGGGGAAAGGCCCTTCGCCCACCCGGGTGGTGTAGGCCTTGACAATGCCAAGCACCCGGTTAATTTTGGTAGGCCCGATGCCGGTACCCAGAGCAGCCGCCGCTGCTGTGGGGTGGGATGAGGTTACATAGGGATAGGTGCCATGATCCAGGTCCAGCAGGGTACCCTGTGCCCCCTCAAAAAGCACATTCTTGCCTTCTTTAATGGCGTTGTGCACCAGCAGGGAAACGTCTTCCACCATGGGTGCCAGCATTGCTGCATAACCCTCATATTCTTTAAGAATTTCCTCGTAAGCAAACCCCCGGACGGCAAAAAGTTTTTCAAAAATCACATTTTTACGCTCCAGGTTTTGCTTTAATAAGCGGGGAAATTCTTCTTGATCAATTAAATCCACCACCCGAATGCCTACCCGGGCAGCTTTGTCTGTATAGGTAGGGCCGATACCCCGGCGGGTAGTGCCAATTTTAGCTTCACCCTTTTGTTCCTCTTCCACCGCATCCATCAGACGGTGATAGGGCATAATGACATGGGCCCGCTGGCTGATGCGCAGCTTGCCGATAGGTACCCCGCGGGCAGCCAGGGAATCCAGTTCCTGTTTCAGTACACCCGGGTCGATCACCACGCCGTTGCCAATCACGCAGGTCTTTTCGGGATATAAAATGCCGGAGGGAATCAAATGCAGTTTAAACTCCGCATCGTCAACCACCACGGTGTGGCCGGCATTGTTGCCGCCCTGGTAACGCACAATCAGGTCGGCTTTTTCAGCCAAAAAATCTGTAATCTTGCCTTTGCCTTCGTCCCCCCACTGGGCACCGATAATGACAACTGTAGACACAATGACACCTCCTAATACCTCAAAAACCGCTGCGCAGGACGTTTCCCTAAAACATCCCGGAGAACGCTCTTTTCTTCACTAAGTGCAGGTTAACACCGGCTCCAATTATGCTAAACGGCGCTGTCTGGTAGGTATTCTTTCCATTAAAATAAAAATAACCCAAACAGAAACTAAAAAGTTTTCTATTTGAGCTGCTGTCCGAATACCCCCATTAATTTGCTTGATGCATTTAAATATTAGACTGTCGGTGTTACCAAACAGGAATATACTAACCCAGTTTCTTGCTGTTGTCAACCGGAATAAAGCCGCATAAAAGCAGAAAGAACCCGCCGTGGTTTTGTTCTTTCTTGCACAATGTTGTTTTCTAATCACGACGGGCTAAATTGACGAATTTTACAAATTCTTTAAAAAATCCCAGCTCTATGGTACCTACCGAACCGTTTCTTTGCTTGGCCACAATAATTTCGGCTATCCCCTTTTTCTCTGAATCAGGGTTATAGTATTCGTCACGGTAGATAAACATGATCAGGTCGGCATCTTGTTCAATGCTGCCGCTCTCCCGCAGGTCGGACATCATGGGGTGCTTGTCGGTACGGCTTTCCACCGCCCGGCTCAGCTGGGAAAGGGCCAGCACCGGCACCTGCAGTTCTTTGGCCAGGGATTTTAAACTGCGCGAGATTTCGGCAATTTCCTGCTGGCGATTTTCCGTGCGCCGGCCGCCCGACATCAACTGCAGGTAATCAATAATCAGCAAACCCAGGCCTTTTTCGGCTTTCAGGCGCCTGGCTTTGGCCCGGACTTCCCGCACTGTGACAGCGCCGCTGTCGTCCAGATAAACGGGGGCCCGGGAAAGATGGCGGGCGGCTTCGTGCAGCTTGGCCCAGTCATCGTCGGTTAAATCCCCGGTCCGCACTTTATGGGCGTCCAGCATGGCCTCGGAACACAGCATGCGCTGCACCAGCTGTTCTTTGGACATTTCCAAACTAAAGATGCCCACCGGCACCTGGTGCCGCAGGGCAGCATACTGGCCGATTAAAATGGCAAAGGCAGTTTTTCCCATACTGGGACGGGCTGCCAAAATAATCAGGTCGCCCTTTTGCAGGCCGTTGGTCATCCGGTCCAGGTCATGGAACCCGGTGGGAACGCCGGTTATTTTGCCCCGGTGGGTATAGACATGTTCTATTTCTTCAAAGGTTTTAACCAGGATTTCCTTGATAGGAACAAAGGTGTCGCTACTGCGCCGGCGGCTTAATTCTAAAATGGAGCGTTCCGCTTCGTCCAGCAGTTCTTCGGGATTTTCCGCCCCCTCGTAACCCCGGGCGGAAATACGGGTGGTAACAGAAATAAGAGCCCGGGTGAGGGCCTTTTCCTCCACAATGCGGGCATAATATTCAGCATTGGCGGCGGTGGGCACCAGGTTGGCCAGGGTGGCTACATAGCTAACACCGCCCACTTTCTCCAGGTCTCCCTTGGCCCGCAGCAGGTCGGTAACGGTTATCAGATCCACCGGCCGGCCGGATTCGGCCAGTTCCAGGATCACTTCATAGATCAGGCGGTGGCTGTCCCGGTAAAAGTCTTCCGGTTTCAGGAATTCCATCACCCGGAAGATAGCTTCCCGTTCCAGCAGCATAGCCCCCAGCACCGATTGCTCCGCTTCAATGTTTTGCGGTGGTACGCGATCTAACATGGTCTCACCTTTTTGGTCAGTTTGCCTGTTTTGTTAACTAACCAGCCAGAGAGCTGACTGGTGGTGCGGCCAGATGTGCGCCAGTATTTCCTCTACCCGCTGCACCGCGATTACTTCTATGCCCTTTAGGTCAGCCGGGACATCCGGCAGGTTTTCTTTGGGAATAAACACTTTTTTAATGCCGGCTTGTTTGGCACCGTAAATTTTTTCAAAAACACCGCCCACCGCCCGCACTTTGCCTTGAATGGAAATTTCGCCGGTTACTGCGATGTTTTGGGGCAGCGGCTGCTCTTCCACCGCGCTTAACATGGCCAGCATGATGGCCACCCCGGCAGAGGGCCCGTCAATGCGGCCGCCTCCCACCAGGTTGACATGGATGTCGTACTGGCTGATGTCTTTGCCGGTAAGTTTGCGAATCACCGCTGCCGCATTAAATACCGAGTCCTTGGCCATGCTGCCCGCCGTATCGTTGAATCGAATGGTGCCCTGTCCGGCGTTGCGGGCAGCAAAAGCCACCGCTTCAATCTCCAACACCGAACCCAGGTAGCCGGCTACCCCCAGGCCGAAAATTTTACCCACTTCGCATTCATCCGAGGCTTTGGTTAATACATATGGCGTTAAGCGGCTGACCTGGATTACTTCATAAACATCCTGCACCGTCAAATGCACTGAATTGGTTTCCTGGCGACGGAAGCAGGCCAACCCGTAAGCGTCCGCCAAAATGTTAATGGCCTTTCGTCCCTCAATGGTATACTCGGAAATAATCTCCGGCACCTGCTCATCCATATCCACCTGCAGCTTGGACGCCGCCTGCCGGATGATGTCTTGAATATCTGCCGGGGTGAGGGGTTCAAAAAACACCTCGGCACATCGGGAACGCACCGCAGGGTTGATTTCCTCCGGCTCCCGGGTAGTGGCGCCAATCAGCACAAAGTCTGCCGGCGCCCCTTCTTCAAAGATTTTTTTAATATACTGGGGAACATTGGGGTCATTGGGGTCATAATAGGCAGAATCAAAATACACCCGTTTGTCCTCCAGCACCTTAAGGAGCTTGTTTTGCAGGGCCGGATCAAGCTCACCGATTTCATCAATAAACAATACCCCGCCGTGGGCATCTGTAACCAGGCCCAGTTTAGGCTCCGGTACGCCGGTTTCCGCCAAATCCCGGCGGGCCCCCTGGTAAATGGGGTCATGCACCGAACCCAGCAGGGGATTGGTTACCTCCCGGGGGTCCCAGCGCAGGGTGGTGCCGTCCACTTCCACAAAGGGCGCGTCTTTGGCAAAGGGGGCCCCTTTAATCTGCCGTGCCGCTTCCAGCGCCAGCCGGGCAGCGGTAGTTTTACCTACGCCGGGCGGCCCGTAAAGGATGATGTGCTGGGGAAAGGGTGAAGCCAGTTTGGCCAGCAAAGACTTCACTGCCCGCTGCTGGCCCACCACTTCGTTAATGCAGGTGGGCCGCAGTATTTCCATGGCGGAAACAGCCAGTTTTTTAGTTTCCAGTTTTTCCAGCAGGGCCAGCCTTTTCAGGGTTTGGGCGTTTTCCGGACCGCTGCTTTCTTTAATCACCTGCATTTTAATTTCGCGCAGGTAGTCTTCGTGCCGCTGGTGCATCTTTTCGCCGATTTTCTTTTCCAGCTCTTCTTCCACGGTGCGGCGAGCCAGCACATCGGCCAGTTCGTCCTGCAGTGTTTCTAAAATTGCCGGGATCTCGTCAAGGGAAGGCAGATCTTCGTATGTTGGATCTTCAAATACCAGCTTTTGCAAAGCCAGTACCCTTTCCTCCAGCTTATCGGAACGCATTAACTGCAGAGCATCTAACTTTCCTGCCCGCAACACCAGTTTGTCGGCGCCGTAAATATTGCTTAACAGCCCGTACAATGCGGTAACCTGCCGCTGCAACCGGTCCTGTCGGGAAAATTGATCCTCTGCCGTTTCTTTGTTGCCGCCCATAAACCTTTCGAGGAAAACTTTCATGTGTGTTACTCCTTTCAATGCCTGTTCCTGTCCCGGTTCTTATGCGGTTTACTCCAGGGCCACCACATTTACATTGATTTCAGCCTGGGCCACCGGGTGAATTTTAACGGTAATTTTATGGTAGCCCAAGGTTTTAATGGGCTCTTTCAGGGCAATTTTTTTCTTGTCAATCTGGTAGCCGAACTGGGCTTTGAGGCCGTCGGCAATATCTTTACTGCTGACAGCACCAAACAGGCGGCCGCCTTCACCCACTTTAGCCTTTAAAACCACGCTTAAGCCATCTATTTTAGCCGCCAGCTCCCTGGCTGCCGCTTCTTCTTTCTGTTTCTTGGCTGCCTGGGCTTGCTTCTGAACGGCAATTTCCTTCAGCTTGCCCTGGGAAGCCGGGGACGCCAAGTTCCGCGGAAATAAAAAGTTGCGGGCATAGCCCTCGGTTACATTAACAATATCTCCCTTTTTGCCTAATTTAGCTACGTCTTGCAAAAGTACAACCTGCATGTAAATCCCCCTCTATATAAATTTAATCTTATGATTCTTTGTTGGCCAACGGGCGCCGCAGATTAAAGACGGTATCCAGCACCCCCAGCACCACAACGGCAGGGTAAACAAATGTAATGTAAAGTATTAAAAGAACGGCTAGGATGGTTTTAAAAGGTTTGGAAAACTTGATTTTTTTATAAAAATGCGCCACTACCGCCAGGCCGATGATAAAGAAAATAAAGAGAACCACCAGCAATATATTTTGCCCTGCCACTTTGAGGGTTGATAAGCCAAAATAGCTGCCGGCCAGGTAACACATCAGCCCCAGAATAATGCCCCAAATGGCATACCAGGGCAGCCGCCACCGGCTGAAGGGAGGCAGTGATTTAACCGGGTAATTCAGTTTTTTCAAAACCCGGTTGCCCAGCAGGTAGGACAGGGTGGCAGATACGATGCCGTGCAGCACAAAGTAGGCCGGCATTAACAGCAGGGAGGTTTTAACCGTCTGCCTGAAAAATTCCTGCTGCTCCGGGGAAACCGGGTTACCCGCCTCTTCATACATGCGAAAGGCGTTGTTAAGGGATTCATTAATAAAACTGTGCAAGGTTTCTAAATTAATCCCCGACACAAATACGGTCAGTGCAATAACCGTCAGGTAGGCCGCCGCCGACACCAGCGAGGCTGCCACCAGGGCGTGGCCGGCGGGTGCATAATTTTTATACAATAAGCCCAGCACCAGCCCCAGGGGGCCAAAGAGAATCAGCAGCAGCAGCACTTTCAGGGGATTAGGGTAAAGAACCATCAGCAAAAACCCTGTCACCACCAGTGACAGTATACCCGTATATAAATGCCGGCGTTTAACCAACACCGCCAGGGGAATCGGCATCAGGATACTGAAGAAGAACAAAAACGGGGGGATAAATATTCCCAGCAAACCAAGCACCGCCGTCAATGCTGCGGTAAAAGCGCCTTCCACCAGCGCCCGGGTATCTCGTAAGGCACCCAAACAAAAATCACCTCTTATATTTATTTTGCAAACCCTTAAAACAACTACTGATTCGCTGGCAGCCGGCTCATTTCCTGCCGGACGCCGTTGTTATTTGTTCCCGCCGCTGGTTAATTAAGTACACAGCACCGTTTTGCGCATAAAAGTGAAAGCTGTTGACCTTCCTGGTTAACAGCTTTTTATTACAGGGTTGCCTCCAGTTTGCGCAGCAGTTTAATTAACGTTTCTTGTTCCTCCGGCGTGAATTTGCCTTTAATAACTTCCTGAATGTATTCTTCAAACCCGGGAAAATTATTTTTTATCTGTTTCGCTTTTTCTGTGAGATATATCCTGACTACCCGCCGGTCTTCCCGATTTCTTTCCCGATATACCAGGCCGTCCCTTTCCATGCGGTCAATCAGGGAAGTAATGGTGCTGGCCTTTAAAGACAGTTTGTCTCCCAGTTCTGTAACGGTGAGGCCGTCCTGGCACCATAGTTTCATCAGGGCCGACAGGGGAGCGGGATCCAAACCCATTTGCTCCGCCAGGTTGGTAAAGTGAATTTGCAGTTTCTTGTAAGCCAGGTAAAGGCTTAAGGCCAGTTTACTCTCCATGTGTTTTTTCTCCGTTTTTATTTTTGCTATTATTATAAATTGAACCGGCTATCTTGTCCAATAATTAAAGCACCGTTACCGGTGCTTCCAAGGTTTCGACAAACATTATCGGTGGTTTGTAACCCCCTTTGGCTCCGGTTTACGCACCGGCAGGGGGATTATAAAACCACCTCATTTTGTTTTACAACCTTGCAAATAATTTCAAAACGGCCTTTCGGCCGTTTTTTAGGATTCTGCGGTAAAGGGCAGTAAAGCAATATTGCGAGCCCGCTTAATGGCAGTGGTCAGCATCCGTTGGTGATGCGCACAGTTGCCGGAAATGCGGCGGGGTAAAATTTTGCCGCGCTCGGTAATGTATTTCTTTAGCTTAGATACTTCTTTATAGTCAATGGTGGTTGCTTTATCTACACAGAAGCTGCAAACACGCTTTTTGCCTCTGCGTCCGCGTTCACGTTTCATGGTTTTCCCTCCTTGCTCGGGTGCCCGCTGTTAGTTAACCCTAAAACGGTATGTCATCACCGCTGAAGCTGATTTCGCTGCCGAAACCGCTGCCACCAAAGGAGCTGCCGCCTTGATTTTCCCGGTCTTTCGGCCAATCAAGGAACCTGATGTTGTCTGCCACCACTTCGGCGGCTTTACGGCGAATGCCCTGGCTGTCATCATAGGAACGAATTTGCAGGCGGCCCTCCACAGCTATCAGACGACCCTTGCCCAGGTTGTTGGCACAGGTCTCAGCTTGTTTCTGCCACACCACAATATCGATAAAATCGGCTTCTTTTTCTTTTTCCTTATTAAACTGAGGGCGATCCACCGCCAGCGTCATTTTAGCCACAGCAATACCGTTGGTGGTATAACGCAGTTCCGGATCTCGGGTTAGACGCCCAATTAAAATAACTTTATTGAGCATTTTAAACACCGCCTTGGGTTGTTCTATTAACAAAATCTACTCATCTTCGCGTGTGATCATGTGGCGAATGATGTCATCATTGATTTTCATAACCCGGTCTAATTCAGCGGCTGCAGCAGCTTCAGCTTTAAACTGCATTACAACATAGATGCCCTCTTTGAGGTGGTTGATTTCGTAAGCCAGACGGCGCTTGCCCCACTTGTCTACTTTGGTAACTTCGGCGCCTTTTTCTTCCACCAGGGCTTTAAATTTTTCAATTAATGCAGTTACGTTTTCTTCTTCCAACTCGGGTTTGATGATATACATCACTTCGTAGTTGCGCACAACAGTTCACCTCCTCCCCACGGACTAACGGCTCTATCCCTTGAATAGAGCAGGGTGGAAAAATGCCTCGTAAGGCACTGTAAAATTATATCATCAATATATACAAAGGGCAAGGGATTGTTCGGATAATTTTTGTATGCCCGCTTACACGCCCTTTTCCCCGGTTGAACTGCCCCCCGAACTGCTTAGTACAGCTTTTACACTTTTTTCAAATTTGGGACGTGGCAGTAAAAGAACCCGCCCGCATTTTTGGCACTTAATGCGAAAATCCACACCCGTGCGCATTATTTCCCAGGTATCATTGCCGCAGGGGTGTGGTTTACGGGTTTTTACCACATCACCCACCTGGAATTTACTCATTGTTTACACCTGGTTCAAAAAAGTTCACAATACCTAACAATAGTTAGATTTTTGTAAACCCCCCCCCCCCTGACCGGGGGGGGGGCGGGGGGGCAAAAGTTGCGCTGGGGTGACAGGGGACCTCGGCCCCGGGAGTCTCACCCGGACGGAAAAACAGTGCTTTACGGGCGCAAAACGCGGCCATATGGAAAACCACGGGGGGTTTCCGTCTTGCGTTGACCGTCCGGCGAAAGCCTTGCGGCTCTGCTTCCCGAGATCTGTTAGATGCGGCCTACCGGTTGTTACCGTACTCCGGCTAAACGGGGTCACCTACTTGATAAAGCAAGGTGTTTCAAGTCATGCCAGACAGAGTGAAACGATTCCTGTTTGTAACGGGTCAAACCGTTGTGTACAGAAATCTTTCCGTCCAGCCGCTTGAAGAGTTGCTTCACCTTTCGGGTCATCCCTCTTCCTTCCCCAGGCAAGGAATTTACCTTTTGACTCAGCTTCTCTTTGACGGCCTGAACTTTCTGCTTTAACTCTTTGGTAATGCGCTCTCTAAAACCTATCGCCCGCCGGGCTATCACTAATGCCGCGGCGTGGTGGATAGTTATGCCGTAACGCTCCATGTATTTGTAATAGCCGATGGTGGACGTGTGCGCCGGCCAGACTTGCTTTACACCGACGCCTTCTTTGAAGGCTTTACGGGTGACGGCCTCGACCATCTTCTTGAACGGAAAATTGGCCGCCATGCGGTTGAATTTCCGGTTGGTGTCAAAACGGTCTTTGCCGAAGTCCAGGCTCTCTAAAGCGATGGGTTTGCCTAAAGTTTTAGCTGTGTCCACCACTACTTTGGCAAGCACGCCAATTAAGTACGTGCGCCGGAAGCCCCGGCTGTAGGACAATTCTGGTACCTTGATGTAAAGAAAACCGTTCGGGTGCATGGTTATCTGAAATTCCCCGGCGAATTTGTGCAGTGCTTTCGGATAGGGTATGGTGAAACCTTCCGGCCAGGGCGTGGGCTGTCCGGTGTAACTGACGTTGGCCAGCGCTGCTCCGTCGGGGTTGGTGTCTACACCCAGGTAACCCTGGTTGGGGTTGGTCACTAAAACGGGGGCTGTAACGGCAAAGGTGATGTGCACCCTATACCGGCTGTCCCTACCTTTGATTAGTTCCACAGTGTAAGGCACACCTGATAAGAGCAGCTCCAGCACTTTTTGCCGGTGCTTCTCAGGCAGCCAGAGCTTGCCCGTTACCCGGGGGGCCCTGGTCATTATGGGTCTACCCTTCTTGTCTGTCCCTTTCTGTTCGGACAGGTGAGAGATGGTCACAGACAGGGTGAATTCTCCATTATGCCAGCTTATTTTGAGATTCGGGTTGCCGCCTTTGGTCTCGTCGCCGCGGGCGTATAGCCTGTCCTGCCGGGCCTGCCGCCATTCTTCTCTCGAAACCCTGCCTCTGCACACTCGCTTCCACAGAGAGCGGCCTCCGAAAATTACTTTTGGTATGGTGCCGTTGTCCCGGTGGACCTTTAGCTCGTCCAGCTTGTCAGCCAGCTTTTTTACCCTGGCTTTGCGGCCGTGTACGGTGTGCTTAAAGTCCTCGATTTTAGCCTGATTGTTTGCTTTAACGGCCCTGTCCAGGTCTTTTTCTGCCCAACGGAGTTTCTTCTTGGCGCGGGCCAGTTTCGTTTCTGTCTCTTCCCTTTCCAGTGTCAGCAGCTCTGTTTGCGATTCAGTTACGGCTTTGGCTTTCCGTACGTCGTCGTCTCAATAGCGGGAGTATATGCTGAATGTTCCTTGACCCTGCTTCTTTATCTCTGGGCGGGAATTATCTTCCTGTAACCGGTTGAAGGCCCAGCGGGTGCAGGAGCAGAACAGCCGCATCTCGGTGTCTAACGGATCCTCCATCCCGCGGCTCCACTTTTGAGAGCGGAAGGCAGGGTAAACCTCCGGAAAAAATTCGCCGCAGACGGTGTAGCTTATGCCGCCACCGGTCTTAGTCGGCTTCTTCTTGTTGTTCTTCCGTTTTTTCACTTTGAGATGCCTCCGCTATCAGTCCCCGAAAACCCTGCCTGACCTTCTTCCCGCCTCTGGCGCCATACAGCCGGGCCGAAAAAGACGTGACTATTGCCAATAAGTCCCTGACCAATTCGGATTGTGCGTCTTCCGGCTCTTTTTCAGCTATGGCTACGATCTCTACGCCACAGTACCTTAAATGCCGCTCAATGTGGCCACGCGTCGACTAGTCAAGCGGGGGGGGATATTCGATAATTAGTTTTTTGTACTCACCCCGCTCGGCCAGCTTGAGCACGTTTGTCAGACCGCGGCGTTTTTGGTTTAAACCGCTGGCTACGTCGGTGACCTCGGGTACAACAGGCTAATGCGACTCGATCACATATTGCCTCAGCCTTTCCAGTTGCCTGTTTAAGTTGCCGGCATCCGCCTGCTTTTTGGTGGACACCCGGGCGTACAGGACGACGCCTTCCTGCCCGGCGTCCAGTTGGCCGGACTGCAAAAGCCTGTTGAGTTCGTCCATGGAATACCGGCGCTGACCGCCAGGTAAACGGACAGGCTTAATCAAGCCTTGCTTCTCCCAGTTGCGCAGGCTGTTCGGATGTACACCTAATTTCTTTGCCGCTTTGCTTATAGTTAATAGTTCCATAAGTTTATTGTATTATGTTTGTTAAGTTTTATCAAGGTTTGTCAGAAATAAGATAACTATTACGTACCTCCCATGGAAATCAGCACCCGGCGGGGGTAGGGTATTTCTATGCCTTCTCGGTCAAGGGCTTCTTTTACAGCTTTTCTCAGCTGCCTTTCTATCTCCCACTGGCGCATGGGTTTGGTTCTGGCGGTGATGCGGATGACTACATCTGACTCGCCAAACCTGACCACACCCAGCACATCCGGCCCTTCGATTAAATCTGCCGCCCAGGTTTGGGCAAACTGCCGGCTCATTTGCTTAAGCACCTCAATAGCCCGGTCAATATTTTCTTCATAGGAAATGCCTATTTCTACTAAAGCCTGCATGCCGCCCCGGTTGAAATTGGTTACCATGGTAATGATGCCGTTAGGGATAATGTGCAACTGGCCGCCAAACTCACGAATTTTGGTCACCCGCAGGCCGATTTCTTCCACCGTACCGGTAACCCCGGCCACTGTCACATATTCCCCCACCGCATACTGGTCTTCAAACAGGATAAAAAAGCCGGTGATAATATCCCGCACCAGGTTCTGGGCACCAAAACCAACCGCCAGGCCCAGAATGCCCGCACCGGCCAAAACCGTCCTGGCTGCATTGGGAATAAAAATTTCCACTATGGAAATAACGGTTACAAAATATACCCCGTAGCGAAGCACGCTTTTTAACAACCCGGCCAGGGTTTGCGCCCGGTTGTCGCCCAAAATTTGACCGGGTTTGGCATTAAAAATTTTTTCCACCAGGCGGCTGCCAAAACGGATCAGCAGCCTGGCCAAAACCAGTGTAGCAATAATTCTTAAGGTAATACTCAGGGCCTGTTGTATGTCTTTGGTGGAAAACAGGCCCAAAAACCACTCTTTGACAGGTACAAAATCCATGCTGACCTCCTTGGTTGCAACCCTCCGGCATTACAGAATGCTTCAAAATGCCGGCACACCTTAACGGCGGTTTATGGCTTTGTTTTTTAAACCTTTGTCTTAAGCCTTAATCATTAAAGAATGCTTTATATGCCCTGTAACATTCATAAATATCCGCCTTGCTGGCAATCTCCAGCGGGGCGTGCATGGAAAGCAGCGCTACCCCGCAGTCAATTACTTCCATGCCCAGTTCTGCCATCATATGGGCGATGGTGCCGCCGCCGCCTTGATCCACTTTGCCCAATTCGCCGGTCTGCCAGGTAATTTGCTGCCGGTTGAGCAGGTTTCTTAACAATGCTACATATTCAGCGTTGGCATCGTTGGTATGATATTTACCCCGGGCACCGGTATACTTTGTTATCACCACCCCGCCTCCTAAGCGGGCAGCGTTAAGTTTTTCCAGCACCCCGTCAAAGTTGGGATCCAGGGCAGCCGTTACATCAGCGGAAAGCGCCCGGGATTGTGCCAGCATGCGGTAGAGGGACAACTCATTAAACTGCGGCGCAAGCCGGCAGCCGATTTCTGCCAGGGCATTGGTGAGGAATCTCCCCTGCATGCCGGTATTGCCTGTGCTGCCTATTTCCTCTTTATCCACAAACAGCGCCACCGCTGTGCATGCCGGTTCCTTCGTTTCCAACAAAGCCTGCAGCGAAGTATAAACACACACCCGGTCGTCCTGGCCATAGGCCCCCACCATACTGCGGTCCAATCCTACATCACAGGCTGCCCCTGCCGGCACTGCTTCCAGCTCGGCGCTGATAAAGTCTTCTTCAGTAATGCCGTATTCTTCGTGCAGCAGGGCCAAAATATTCATTTTAACGGCATTCTCTTTATCACTGTCCTGCCGGGGTTGCCCGCCGATTAATAAATTCAGTTGTTCGCCTGCCACAGCTTCGGTCATCTTTTTTACCATTTGGTCTTTGGCCAAGTGAGGCAGCAAATCGGTAATGGTAAAAACAGGATCGCCGGGCCGGTCGCCAATGGATATTTCCACCCTTTGCCCGTCTGCCAGGCAGACCACACCATGCAAAGCCAGCGGGATGGTTAACCACTGGTACTTTTTAATGCCGCCGTAATAGTGTGTTTTAAAAAAGGCCAGCCCTGCCTCCTGATACAACGGGTGGGGTTTTAGATCCAAGCGCGGCACATCAGTGTGGGAACCGATAAGGCGAATTCCTTTTTGCCAGTCCTGCCGGCCGATAACCGCCAGGACTGCAATTTTTTCCTTGGCCGTTATATAAACCCTGTCACCGGGTTGCAAGCGTTCGTACCGGTCAACCGGCTGAAAACCGGCTGCTTGAGCCCGCCGGATAATTTGCCGGACACATGCCCGTTCTGTTTTGGCACTGCTGATAAAAGTTTTATAATCCTCGGCAAAGGCCATGATTTGCTGTACCAGCTCATGGTTTGCCTGTTCCCAAACATTTTTACGGCTGTACTCCAGGTGCTCAACCTTTTTCATTTAAAGATGCCTCCTTACGTTGTTTACGGCCTTGTTGGCCGTTAAGTTATTATACCCTGCCCGCCGCCGGGTAATGGAACAAACCTATATTTGCGTACCCGGCCCCGCCGGCAGGTATTTAAACAAAGACTTGTCAAACCGGGGTCCCAGGGAGGGCAGGATGTGCAAATTTTGCACCAGCGGCTGCCATTTGGCTATGATTAAGGATTCACTGATACCTCTGGCCAACTCCGCCGTTAACCCCTGTGTGCCCAGTAAAGCCAGGGGGACCTGCAGGGGCACCAGCACGCTGATTATCAGCGTAATAATCACTATGCCGGTGCAAAAACCAAGCAGCAAACCGGCTAACTTGTCCACCGGCCCCAGCGGGCTGAATTTGACAATAAAGCTGACAACAGACATCAGCCATCCCGCTATGATCCTGACCGCCAGTATAACGGCCACCAGGCTGCAAATATTAAGCAAGGCGTGCGCCAATAATAAATTAAATGCCTGACCCACCGTGCAGTGCTGACCCCACCTGCCCAGCAGGTCAATTATTTCCGGCCAGGGGGCCGGCAAGACAAACTGAGAGCTGAGTTTTTGCAGCATTCCAACGGGCAGGCTTAGTATTTCCTGGCTGTTAAAAGGCGCCGGTAATTTTATAAAAGAGCCGAGCAATCGGGCCAGGTAATCTGCCCATCCCCATTGGTCTGCCAGCCATTGGGCCAACGGCCGGTGATAACGAACAGCTGCATAAAATGCTACCAGCCAGCCGGCCAGACGCAGCAAGCCGGCCAGTAAACCGTAAAAGAAGCCCTGCCAACTTGTTATGATCAGTAAAAAAATAAAAATATTGTCCAGCCAGTTGATTTTTTCCACCTCCGCTTTACACAACGCCTGATGCTTAGTTTGGTGTTCGCTGTTGCCGGACAATAATCCTGCCGCCGGCTATCTTTGCTTGCCGCCCCGGTGTGGTTTCCACAGAGGAGCAATTAAAAAAGAACAAAAAATAATTAGCCCGGCATAGCCAAACAAGGGATAAAGCACCCTGACCAAAAAAGAAAAATCAAACAGGGTTAAGGGCAGCACGGCCAGGCAAAGGATACAGCCGCACAGCCGGTAACGCCTGCCGCCCGCCGGCGCCAAGCGGCTGGCAAAACCATGAGCATTGGCAATGGCCGTGGTAAGGATGGCCAGCCAGATCAACAGGGCAAACAGCGGCCGCAGGACTGAGCTGACACAGGTGGCCATATACAGCAAGGGAACTTCATAATTAGCCACTTCCGGGTAAAATGCCAGGCCGGCGACGGTTACCAGGGCTACGGCGCCGCCTAAAATCAAGCCGCCCAAAACACCTGCGTAAACACCGGTTTTTTTATCTGCCGTACGCCCCAGGGATGATAACACCGCCACCGGTACGGTCATATTAAAGGAGACATACAGCAGGCTCGACCACAGCCAGTGCCCGCCTACCCCCGGCTGGTTGATGAAAGGCAATGCCGCAGGCAAACCGCGGTGCATCACAGCCAGGGCGGCAATCAGGCAAACCCCGGCCAGTTTCACCGGTACTAATATTACATTAGCCGTTAATAATCCTGTCAGACCATGCATAATGACATAAAAGACAACCAGCAAAGCAGCCGCTATGCCCAACCAGCGAGGCAGCCCCAGGTATTCCTCGGCCACCGCTCCGCTGCCCGCCAGCATTACACCCAAGCCTCCTGCCAGTATGGCCAGACTGATTAGATCCATCAATTGGGCAGTCCGCCGCCCCCATAAGCAGTTAAACACTTCCCGGTAACTGCCGGCCTTCAGGTTTACGCCCAGGTACATGGCCAGTCCGCCCAGGTAAGCAAACAGCAGTGACGCCAGCAGGGCACCCAGCAACCCTCGATAACCGTGCAAAATAAAAAACTGCAATATTTCCTGGCCGGAAGCAAAACCGGCCCCGATAACCGCCCCAACATAGGTTGCCGTCAAGCGGACTAACAGACCGGCCGATGCCTTATTGATCATGCCGCCACCCCTTAAGTTTTGCTTTCTTCCTAATACTATGCCGTTCAGGGTGCCGGCTGAACCTGAAAGAAAATTGATCAGTAAGTGAATAAACAATGCATAGACGGGGCATATATATAGTATGTTTGCCTTGAGAGGATGTGATAGGATGTCCGTTCATTTGGATACCTTACACCAGCAAGCAGTATTAGCCCCAAAAACCAGAATCAGTGTGGAAGATCCCTTTGCTGTGGACAGTTTTGCCCTGGATTTAACCGGCCGGTTGCAGGCCTGCGGCATCCGCAGTGATGATGAGGTGGTAATTGTTTGTATCGGCACCGACCGGTCTACCGGTGACTGCCTGGGTCCTTTGGTGGGAAGCAAGCTGGCTGCTGCCGAGGGGCATCGGTTTAGGGTTTACGGCACACTGGATGACCCTGTGCATGCCGGTAATATGAATGAAAAACTGTCTGAGATTATAACCAGGCACCCGGCTGCACCGGTAATTGCAGTTGATGCTTGTCTGGGCCACCTGGAAAATGTTGGCTGTGTGAACATTGGCGACGGTCCTCTGCTGCCCGGTGCCGGGGTAAATAAATCCCTGCCGGCCGTGGGTCAGTTTTATATTACCGGGGTGGTTAATGTGGGCGGCTTCCTGGAGTATCTGGTGCTGCAAAATACCCGGCTAAACCTGGTGATGCGGCTGGCCAACCTAATTGCCGACGGCCTGCTGCAAACCGCGCAAATATTGCAAAAGAAAACCCGCAGCAACTAACTGCGGGTTTTTTGTCGACAAACACCAACGGTGGTTAAAGGTTGTAAAACAAAGGGAGGTGGTTTGATGATCCCCTGTGGGCGACTTGTCGAAGCACCGTTACAGCACTTGATGAGCGAAAGGAGCCATTGGGGGGGCGCCCACAGGACGTAGGCGCCAGCCGAACCGGGCCAGGATGGCCCGTTTGAGGCGACCCCAATGGCCACCGTAGCGAATCATAGTGCTGTCGGTGCGTAGACCGGAGCCAAAGGGGATCATCAACCACCGATAATGTTTGGCAACAGTTTGACCCGCAGCAACTAGCTGCGGGTTTTTTGGTTGTCACAGTTATATTGTTGAAGAACAGCTATTACTTCATCATCTTTGACCTGACTGAAATCAAGGTAAAATTGCCCTACGGCGTAAAAGGGCTCTCGGGATACCAGACAAACCAAATGGTCCACTTCTTTCGCCAACCGCTGCACGGTTTCCGGCGGCGCCACCGGCACCGCCAAGGTGACGGATTGGCAGCCGCTGTTTTTAATTGACTGCAGGGCCGCTAAAATGGTAAAACCGGTGGCAATGCCGTCGTCCACCACAATAACATGCCGTCCTGCCAGGTTAGCTCCCGGCCTGTTGTTACGGTAAGCCGCGGTGCGCCTGTTTATCTCATCAATAATTTTTTGTACGGCCGGCTGCAGTTGTTTTTCTGATAATCCCAGGCGGCTGAGCAACTCTTGATGATAAATGGCTGTTCCGTCCTGGGTAACGGCACCCACCGCTACCTCAGGATTTTGGGGCGCTCCAACTTTTTTCGGAATGATAATATCCAAGGGTATGCCCAGCGCCCGGGCCACTTGATGGCCTACTACAACTCCGCCGCGGGGTATTGCTATAACAATGTCGGCGGGCCGGTTTGTTTCTTGCAAGGCAATTGCCAATTTCTGACCGGCCGCCATACGGTTTTCAAACAAAAGAACCCCCCCTTTTTAGTTTTTCAGGTGGGTTCAGAGTATTAATGTACCCGGTGGGCGTTTTTTCCCTTAAGCTCCGGTCAAATTTTAAAAGATTAGCTGCCGCCGTAAAGTTTCTTGGCCTTACCTGCATCCTGAACCCCCGCTTATATAAGGTGGGCCGGCCGGGGGTAAATTATTCACGCTTTCTCAAGGGTTTTTTGTACCGCCTGGGCTTCTTCTTCCGTTAAGCTGTAATTAGAGGTGCCTTTACGGATAGGTTTGGCATAAATGCGTGTTTCATCTCTGCCGTACAGGCCGGTTAACACCACACCGTCGCCCCGGCGGTCTAATAAGGCTACCGAAAAACTGAGGTCGCTGCCCATGTTGTCAAAGGCGTTAAAGCGGATTAAACCCGGGTTGTGAACGCACTGGGCCAATTTTTCTTGTAAAATTCCCTGCTGCTGCTTGATTTCTTGCCCCAAGGCTTCTAAATTCTTTACATCAACGGCATAACGCTGTAAAATTTCTTCTAAATCGGCACCCGACGGACCGCGCATTAATAAACGATAACGACGGCTGACTTCCCGAAAGCGGCGGAACAAAATTACTTGGCTGAGGCCAAGTATTAAGGCAAGCAGGCTAAGAACCAGCATAATATAAGGGGCATTTTTTTCTATTAACAGCCAGATTGGTTGCACAGTTGAATCACCCTTATTAATTACTGTAGTTAAACATTTTTAGTATGTCTTGTCTGTCATACGGCATCCGAAAATCATTATACCAGATATTGTTATATTGTAATAGAAAAAATTATAACAGAGGTGTGTCAATTGCATATCCTGTATATTGATGCTTGCTGCGGCTTGTCACTGGACAGGCTGCTGGGGGCACTGCTGCAGCTGAATGTTAAACAAGATGTTTGGCACCGGCAGCTGGCCGGTTTAAATATAAAAGGTTATAAACTGTCAATCAGTGAAATAAATGAGTACGGAATCACAGCAACATGTGCTGCTGTCAGTGTTGAGCAAAAAGATGCCTTTTATCCTGTTGGGGAAATAATGGATTTGTTGGAGAATAGTTCCCTTAGTGACAGGACAAAAAAACTGTGTGCGGAAACTGTCATCACTCTTGATCAGGCTCACTGCCGGGTAACCGGGCAGCCGTGGTCTGCCCCGGCGCGGCAAGATACCTTAATTAACCTTATTTTACTGGTTGGCATCGCCCTTTGTTTAGAGCAATTAGCTGTCAATAAGGTATTCCTGCCGTCCCTTACCCTGGGTACGGGTTTGCTTAAGGCAGCTGACGTCTGGCAGCCGCTGCCTGATCCTGTTACGGCTGAGCTGATCAAAGGGTTGCCGGTGCAGTGGAGCCCGGCGGCGGACCATTTGGTTACCCCCATGGCCGCCGCACTGGCAAAAGTATTAGTGGATGAATTTGCAGCGCCGCCGCTAATGATCCCTCTGGCAATCGGTTACGGCCTGGATCGCCGCCGGCGGCCGTTACCCGGCCTGCTCAGGGTTGTGCTGGGTCAGGTTATTGACCATACCGGTCAATTGGAAAAAATTGCTACAATAGAAACTAATATTGACGATATGAACCCTGAAATATACCCCTATATTATGGACATATTGCTAAAAAAGGGGGCTTTGGATGTTTTTTTAACACCGTTGATTATGAAAAAAGGCAGGCCCGGCAGCAAACTGACAGTTCTTTGCCGACCGGGCGATATTAAAATGTTAGCCGATATTGTACTCCGGGAAACTTCCAGCCTGGGCCTCCGTATCAGTTATCAAGACCGCATTACAGCCTGGCGGGAGGTAACAAAAGTAACCACTCGGTATGGTGCCATAGGTGTAAAAATTGCCCGTCGGCAGGCCGGGGCGCCGGTTTTAAGGGTAACGCCGGAATACGAAGACTGTCAAGCCGCCGCCGCTGCCTACGGGGTACCCATCAGCCAGGTTTATCAGGAAGCATACAGAGAGGCAGAAAAATTAATAACAAAAGATTACTTATAGGTTAATTATGCTTTGCAGATGCAAAAGCCAATGAGCCCCGGTCCGGCGTGTACCCCGATTACCGGGCCAACCTGCCCGAAATATGAATTGTTAACATTGGGCAGGGATTTTATTTTATTAAACAGTTCCCATGATTCTTCCGGGGCAGCGCCGTGCATAACAGCCAGGGTACCGCTTTTTTCTTTAAGTATTTGGCTGGCAATATCAAACAGACGCATAATAGATTTTTTCCTGCCCCGTACTTTATCGTAGGTATAATATTTACCTTCTTTATTTATTGAAATAATGGGTTTAATTTGCATGATTTCACCAATAGTTCCGGCTACATAACCAATGCGCCCGCCTTTTTTTAAATATTCCAAGGTGCCTACCACAAAATATACATCCATGTTATTTAAAATATCTTTTGCTTTATCTACAGCAGCTTGAAAACTTAAGGTTTTTCGTAATGTTTTAGCGGATTCTAATACCGGAATACCGAGGGCCATTGACAGGGCTTTGGAATCTATAACTTCTATAATCATGTTTTTAAATTCCCTGGCCACGGTTTTGACAGTGTTGTAAGTGCCGCTGAGACCGCTTGAAATATGGATGGAAATAATATGAGTATAACCTTCCGCTTGCAGTTTTTTGAATAAATCCATAATCTGGGCCGGTGACGGCAGCGATGTGGTGGGAATTTCTGCCGGCATGCGTTGATATATTTGATCCGGACTGATTTCTATTCTGTCCAAGTATTCTTCGTTATTGGAATAAATTACCTTAAGGGGCAGCACTTTAATATCATATTCTTGCACCGTTGCCTGGTCCAGGTCACAGGTGCTGTCGGTAACTATAGCAACTTTTTCTGCCATTTGAATTTCAAACCACCTTTGTTAATAAAATCTAAGATTTTCGGATTGTCGACCAACCTTTTTATAATTCAATTGGCACTATTCGACCGGCCCGGCAATAATTCCTTTTAAAGGGCAGGATGTATTTATGAAATATAATATCCCTATTACTTATCATGTATTAATACACATAGCTCAGACTGCCGTCAAAGATTATCAAAAATAAAGACAGAGTTGTTTTGATACTCCGTCTCAGAGTGTCAATAAACCTTATCGGTGGTTGATGATCCCCTTTGGCTCCGGTCTGCGCACCGACAGCACTATGATTCGCTGCGGCGGCCCTTGGGGTCGCCTCAACCGGGCCACCCCGGCCCGGTTCGGCCGGCGCCCACGTCCTGTGAACGCCGGCCCAAGGGCTCCTCTCGCTCATCAAGTGCTGTGACCGGTGCCTCGATAAGTCGCCGGCAGGTGATCATAAACACCACCTCGCTTTGTTTTATAACCTTTGTCTACAGTTTGAGACGGAGGTGTTATTATACTCCGTCTGCTTAGCTAAATATTTATATTTAATTTCTGCCACAGCCAGGAAAGAAAAACGGCCACTAAAATTGCCGGCAATAAATTGCCTACCTTTATTTTTTTAATACCCAGCACATTGCTGGCAATACCAACAATTAATAATCCGCCGGTGGCAGTCATTTCATTAATCATGCCAGGGTTTAGGAGGGATTTAAGAAAATCTGCCGCCAATGTGATGGCTCCCTGGTATATTAGTACCGGGATGGCAGAGAAGGCTACACCAAAACCCATAGTAGAGGTGAAAATTACCGCAGATGTGCCGTCTAATAATGATTTTGCGTACAGGGTGGTGGCATTGCCGGTCAAGCCGTCTTCCAGTGCCCCCATGATAGCCATGGCGCCCACGCAATAAATTAAACTGGTGGTAACAAAGGCCCTGGCCACTTCCCCTTCGCCAGCCCCAATTTTAGTTTCCAAATAAGTACCAATGCGTCCCAACCATCCTTCAATATCCAAAATTTCCCCTATAATACCGCCTAACACCAGGCTTAAGATAACAATTAATTCGTTTTCTGTTTTAAAGGCCATCTTAAAGCCAATCAGCGCCACCGCCAAACCAATACCGTTCATCACCGTTTGGTTGGCAGATTCGCTGATACCTTTACGAAATAAAAGGCCAATGGCTGTCCCGGCCACGATGGCCGCAGCATTTACTATGGTACCTGTCATACTAAATCCTCCGTTTTCCGCCCTTTTAAATTATGGCAGGCTATAGTTATAATGAATGGCTTAATGTTTCACGTGAAACATTAAGCCATCTGCCTGTTTTGCGCCAGCAGCAACTCCAGTAGTCTGTTTAAATCGTTATCATCATAGTAATCTATTTCTATTTTACCGCCCCGCCGGCTGGTTTTAATTTGAACTTTGGTTCCTAAACTGCTCCTCAGTTGATCTTCTATTTCCATAATGTCAGGGTTTTTAGTTTTTTCCTTTTTTACTTTTTCTTTTTCACTTTGCTTAGTTAAGAGATTGTTCACCAGTTCTTCTGCCTGTCGTACCGAAAGTTGTTTTTTAGTAATTAGCTCGCAGGCCTCCAGTTGCAGTTGGCGGGATTCTAAAGCCAACAACGCCCTGGCATGACCAACTGATATTTCACCGTTACTCAGTTTAATTTTTATTTCATTAGGTAATGATAACAAGCGGATCATATTGGCAATTTGCGGCCTGCTTTTACCCACCCGTTGAGAAACCTGATCCTGCGTCAACTGAAATTCATCCATGAGCCGGCGGTAAGCGGTTGCTTCTTCCAGGGGATTAAGGTTTTCTCGCTGTAAATTTTCAATTAAGGCAATGGCCGCCGATTGCAATTCGCCATATTCTCGAACAACGGCTGGTATATATTCCAACCCCAATTGCTGACAGGCACGCCACCGGCGCTCACCGGCTATTAATTCATAGCCGCCCGGCTGTGCTCTGACTACCACCGGCTGCACCACTCCGTACTCCCGGATGGACTCTACCAGTTCGTTAAGCTTGTCGGGATCTATTCTCAAGCGCGGCTGCTTGGGGTTAGGCCTTATATCCGTTACTCTGATTTCTTTTAAAACACCTTGACTGACAGGTTCACCGGCTGTCACAGGCATTAAAGCCTGCAGACCTTTGCCTAAGCCTCTTTTTTTAGTCAATACCCATCACTTCCTTAGCCAGTTCTCGATAAGCTTCCGCACCGCGTGATTTAGGATCATAAATTACCACCGGAATACCGTGACTGGGAGCTTCGCTTAAACGTACGTTACGGGGAATAATGTTTTTGTATACTTTATTGCCAAAAACTTTTTTTACTTCATCCACCACTTGAATGGATAAATTAAGCCTGGCATCAAACATGGTCAGTAAAACACCTTCTATTTTAAGACCGGGATTTAAGTGCTTTTGCACCAGTTGAATGGTATTCATTAACTGACCGACACCTTCCAGCGCATAAAACTCGCATTGAATAGGTATTAAAACAGAATCAGCAGCAGCCAGGGCGTTTAATGTTAATAAACCCAGGGACGGCGGGCAATCAATAATTATATACTGGTAACGTTCCTTTAAAGGGGCAAGGGCTCGTTTTAATATCTGTTCTCTGGCCATTAACGAAACCATTTCCACTTCTGCGCCGGCCAGTTGTATGGTAGAAGGAAGTAAATGCAAGTTCCTTATATCGGTGCTGATTAAAACTTCTTCCGCCGGTATTTCATTGATTAAAACATCGTAGATGCAGCGTTCTAACTTTGACTTATCTATACCCAAACCGCTGCTGGCGTTTCCCTGGGGGTCAATATCAACCAGTAATACCGGTTGACCCATCATGGCTAAACTGGCTCCTATGTTTACGGCAGTGGTGGTTTTAGCTACACCACCTTTTTGATTAGCTATGCAGATAATTTTGCCCAGGACGGACACCCCCTTCCTAAATTTACTTAAAACTAACTAAATCCAGGCAGAAACCTATCACGGTTTCTGTTTAATTCATCTGCACCATCAGGTCACACCTAGTGTAATCCCAGGCCACAGTGTACGTGGTACGACTTAAGTCTTCCATATAACCGAGGCACGACTTAAGTCTTTCAGTTAGCCTAACCACGGCAATAAATTTTTTTCCGGTTATATTGACAGGCTAATTATATCCCTGCTAAGTGTTGTCTGACCGTTAGGCGGGCAAATACCTCATCTTTGGGCCGCCTCTTTTCTTAACGGCCACAGAAGGAACAGGTTTTAGTGGTTCCTTCCTCTGCTACCTCTTTAACATGCTTGCCAGCCATCACCATAACCCATGACCCAGGCAATAATTTTAGCTTAGCAAGGGCTGTCCGGTTTAGCATCAAAGGGAGTATATTATCATCTTGGCCTGTTTTCAAGGTGGGGGAATAATTACCTATAATTGGACCGCTGTTTCACAGCGCTAAAATTATTGTTAATTTTCCTATTCAACAAAGAAATGAATTCTTCCTCCTATGTTTCACGTGAAACAAATTAATAAAAATTAGGCCACGCACGGGGCGAAGCCGGTTCGTATGCCATAAACCAAAATAATTTTAAGCCCCTGTAATTCCAGGAGCTTAAATTATTAGTAAAATTTGTCAAAAAGTATGATTCAGGCGGACTTGGTTGCTACAGCAAAAGTTTAAGCCCCTGAGATTCAGGGGCTGTAAAAATTTTTTACTTACTTTTTCTTCTTGTTTTTTACTTTAGACGCTTTGGTTTGTTCTGTAAGACCAAGCTCTGTACTTACTTCTTCATTAAAGTCGCCGCCTGCGTTATAACCAGCGGGAAACAATCCTCTTCTTTTCTGAGAACTTGGCATGTTCATACCCCCCTGATGTTTAGGTTATTAATAATTTGCCTGGTCTAACGAAAAATATAAGGGTAATTATATGCCAATTTATTAATAATCAGGAACTTGCAGATAAAATTAGGTTTAGTGAAACTCAACGTCAATTCTTTTTCTGTTATCAGTTTGCAGTTTGGGCATACGCACTTCCAGTACACCGTTCTTATAAGTGGCCCGTACACCGGCGGCATCAACCTGGACAGGCAGGCTGACTGATCGCTGAAAACGCCCTAAAAATCTTTCTTGCCGGTGCATGTGTTCTTCTTTTACTTCATTTACCTTATTAATGGCACCGCTAACGGTAAGCAAATTATTGTCAATGTAAATATTAACATCTTCCTTTTTTTCCAGACCGGGCAGATCACAAACAGCTACCACTTCCTGATCTGTTTCGTAAATGTCAATTCTTGGATTTCCAAAACCTAAACCAATATTATTTCTTATCGCAGGTATCTCATGGCTGAAAAAACGGTCAAACTCACGGCGAATGTTTTCTAAATGGCGAAAAGGTTCGTAAGGTATTAATGACATGATTGTTCCCCCCTATATTTTTTTACATCATTTTATTGCCCAGAAAAAATAAATTATATGCATAGGTAATTCTCTAAAAGAAAAAAGGGTGGTTTTTACATTAAACCACCCCTGAGTGTCGCCAAAGGTTGTAAACAAAGTGAGGTGGTTTGATGAACCCCTGCCGGCGACTTGTCGAAGCACCGGTCACAGCACTTGATGAGCGAAAGGAACCCTTGGGGGGGCGCCCACAGGACGTGGGCGCCAGCCGAACCGGGCCAGGATGGCCCGTTTGAGGCGACCCCAAGGGCCACCGGAGCGAATCATAGTGCTGTCGGTGCGTAGACCGGAGCCAAAGGGGATCATCAACCACCGATAATGTTTGTCGACACTCTGAAGAAGTTTTTACATTAAACCACCCGGGAAATTTTTGTTAATTTACTGGTATTTAGCAAGTTATAATATTGGCTTTTTGGCCGGCAGTCCGGCCTTGCGAGGGTAAGTAGCGGGAGTCGGCTGTATTTTTTTGATGACAACCAGGCTCCGGCCATCCCCAATGAGAGGCAGTTGTATTTTTTTAACTTCTGTCAGTTGACCGCCCAAAATTTTAATTGCCCGGGCAGCTTCCTGAACTTCCTGCTCAATGTCAGGGCCCTTTTGAGAAATAAAGTAACCCCCTGGCTTGACACAGGGCAGGCAGTATTCAGCCAGCACCGCCAGCCGGGCCACCGCCCGGGACACTACAATATCATAATTTTCCCGGTCGGCCGGACGCCGCCCGAAATCTTCCGCCCGGTCATGCACCGCCTGAATATTTGATAATCCTAAAGTGTTCAAGGTTTCTTTTAAAAAAACAATACGCTTGTTTAAAGAATCCATCAAGGTTACATTTAAATCAGGGCGGTAAATTTTAATGGGCAAACCCGGAAACCCTGCCCCGGTGCCCACATCCAGCAGCCTGGCTGCCTGGGGGAAATTAACCGCTGTTAAGCAGGTAAGGGAATCAATAAAATGTTTAACGGCTACTTCCAACGGTTCTGTAATGGCAGTAAGATTAAATTTTTGATTGCCTTCCAGCAGACATTGATAATATTGTTCAAAAAGCTGCAAGTGGTGATTGGATAAAGGAATATTTGTCTCCTGAGCAGCCCTGGTTAAAGAGTTAAGCAGCTCGTTCATAATTAATGACCTCCGGCGGCCTTGCGCCGTTCTTGCTCCAGCCAAACTAACAGAACTGAAATGTCTGCCGGGCTGACGCCGGATATACGGGAAGCCTGTCCTAACGACGCCGGCTTATGCTGGGACAGTTTTTGCCTGGCCTCTACTGAAAGCCCTTTGATGGCATGATAATCAATATCTTCCCTAAGTCTGCGGCCTTCCATTTTTTCAAACCTTTCTACCTGGGCCAGTTGTTTTTTGATATATCCTTCATATTTTACTTCAATATCAACTTCTTCAATAACTTCCTCCGGTAAATCAAGATCTTGTTTGATTAATTGTAAAAGTGATTTATAGCTGATTTCCGGCCTTTTTAATAAATTAATGGCCGGTGTTGCCTGGCTGATTTCGCTGGAGTTTAATTCCTTTAAAAACGCATTGGTATCCGGGCCGGCAGGTACGGTAATGTTCTTTAACCTTTCTATTTCATGCCGCACGGCCTGCCATTTTTCTTGATAGCGGCGGTACCTGTCTTGGCTGACCAAACCAATGCGGTATCCTTTTTCTGTTAAACGGTAATCTGCATTATCCTGCCGCAATAACAGGCGATATTCAGCCCGGGCAGTCATCAGGCGGTAGGGTTCATTGGTGCCTTTGGTAACCAGGTCGTCAATTAAAACACCAATGTAAGCCTCCGACCGGGAAAGGGTAAAGGGCTCCTGTTCTTTTACCTGCAGGGCGGCATTGATGCCTGCCATTATCCCCTGGGCGGCAGCTTCTTCATAGCCGGAAGTCCCGTTAATTTGCCCGGCTGTATAAAGGCCGCTGATTGTTTTTGTTTCCAGTGTTAATTTTAACTGGGTCGGCACCACATAATCATACTCAATGGCATAACCGGGCCGCATTATTTCCACCTGCTCCAACCCGGGCACAGACCGCAGCATGGCCAGTTGGACATCCGGCGGCAAACTGGTGGACATACCCTGCACATACATTTCATATGTGTTTAAGCCTTCCGGTTCTATAAAAATCTGGTGCTGCGGCTTATCGGCAAAGCGTACCACCTTATCCTCAATTGAAGGACAGTAGCGAGGACCCACCCCTTCAATCATGCCGGCATACAAAGGTGACCGGTGCAGGTTGTCACGAATGATCTGGTGCGTTTGTTCAGTAGTGTAAGTTAACCAGCAAGGTACTTGCTCCCGGTGTGTTACCGGACTGATAAAAGAAAAATTATGCAGTTTTTCATCGCCCGGTTGAATAATCATTTTAGAAAAATCTACCGTCCGGCGGTCAACCCGGGCCGGTGTGCCGGTTTTAAAGCGCCCCAACTGTAATCCTAAATCCTTTAAGTTATCGCTTAAATTAACTGCCGGAAACTGACTGTTGGGACCGCCGGGAAAATGTACCTGGCCGATGATAATTCTCCCTTTGAGATAAGTCCCGGTTGTAACCACCACCGCCCGGGCGTTAAAGACAGCGCCGATATGAGTAACAACACCGGTTACCCGTCCGTTGGCAACCTGTATTTCTTCTGCCATTAATTGCTTAATATCAAGGTTTTCCTGGGTCTCCAAGGTTTTTTTCATTAATACCTGATAGCGGTTTTTATCAGCCTGTGCCCGCAAAGCATGAACAGCCGGGCCTTTCCCGGTATTAAGCATTCTCATTTGAATGGCAGCTAAATCTGTATTTATTGCCATCTGGCCGCCCAAAGCATCAATTTCCTTGACTAAGTGAGATTTTGCCGGGCCTCCTACCGCAGGATTACAGGGCATCAAAGCAACGTTATCTAAATTTAAGGTTAAAATTAATGTTTTACATCCCATTCTGGCGGCAGCCAGAGCTGCTTCACAGCCGGCATGCCCGGCCCCCACCACAATGACATCATAATTACCCGCATGATAGCGCAATTTTTCCACCTCATTTACCTATACAAAAGTCTGCAAAAATCCTGTCAATTAAATCTTCGGTCACATGACTGCCGGTTATTTCACCTAGTATTTCCCAGGCTGATTTTAAATCAATAGCCACTAAATCCGCCGGCACAGCTGCCAACAGCCCCCGACGAGCCTCTTCCAGGTGCTCTTTAGCCCTTTCCAGAGCATTTTTATGACGGGAATTGGCCACCACTATTTGATCTGCAGCCGTTACTTTACCGGCCAAAACTAAGTTTAATATTGACTGCTCCAGACGTTCCAACCCGATGTTCTTCTGAGCGGAAATTTCCAGAATGTCGCTGTAACTGATAAGCTGCTGCAGTTGCCGCAAATCAATCAGCGAACGGTCAATATCTATTTTATTGATAATTACCAGCACTTTTTTGTCTTTCACTAAATCAACCACTTGCAGGTCATCATCGGTTAATCCGGTGGCGGCATCTAAAACCAGCAGCACTAAGTCGGCCTGTTGCAGCAGCGCACGGGATTTTTCTACTCCTAATTGTTCCACTAAATCCTGGGTTTCTCTAAACCCTGCGGTATCAATTAATTTTAAAGGTACCCCTTTAATATTAATTACTTCTTCTATCACATCCCGGGTTGTGCCGGGAATGTCGGTGACAATAGCTCTTTGTTCCCTCAGTAAGGCGTTGAGCAGAGAAGATTTGCCCACATTAGGTTTCCCGACAATAACAGTTCTCAATCCTTCCCGGTAGACCTTGCCGGTAGCCGCATGTTCCAACAGTTGATCAAAAACTTTAATTAGCGCGGTACAACGATCGACCATGTTTTGCAGACTTTCATCGGGAATGTCATCTTCCGGAAAATCAATGGTCGCCTCAATACCGGCCAATAAACCAAGCAATTCCTGCTGCAGTTCATTAATTTGTTGAGATAATTTACCCCCTAACTGGGATATGGCTATTTTCGCCCCGGCATCAGTTTTGGCCCGGATAATATCAATAACAGACTCTGCCTGAGCTAAATCCAGACGACCGTTCAAAAAGGCCCGCTTGCTGAATTCTCCCGGCTCCGCCAGGCGGGCTCCCTGGCGCAGCACCACTTCCAATACCCGACGCAAAGGCACTATGCCGCCGTGGCAGCTGATTTCCACCACATCTTCCGCTGTAAAACTGCGCGGGCCCCGCATTACAGAAAGCAGCACTTCATCAATGATCTCCCCGTTTGCCGGATCAACCACATGACCGTATACCAATTTATAATTATCTTGAACATACCAGTGACGGTTAACTTTAGGCTGAAAAACCCGTCGTCCCACCGCAACGGCCTCGGGACCGCTGATGCGGATGACACCGATACTTCCTTCTCCGAGAGGTGTAGCAATGGCAACAATGGTGTCGTTTAACACTTTTTAACCTCCCTAAGGTTTATTATGTAACAGTATTTGGAAAAACCCAGCAGCGCCGGCTGCTGGGTTTTGAAAGCAGGTTATTTTTTTGGCGAAATTATAATTTTTCTAAAGGGCTCTTCACCTTCACTGAAAGTATAAATATCATCCCGTCCCTGCAGGGCGGTATGAATTATCCTTCGTTCTTGGGAATTCATAGGCTCCAGTACAACACTGCGGCCCCGCATTTTTGCCTTATCAGCCAGCCGCATAGCCAGTTTTTGCAGAGTTTCCTCGCGACGCCGGCGGTAGCCTTCAACATCCAAAATAACTTTCCGTTTTTGTTCTTGGTTTTTGTTAACAGCCAGATTAACCAGGTATTGCAAAGCATCCAGTGTTTCACCCCGGCGTCCGATTAATACGCCCAAATCCGGCCCCTGTAAACTAACCTGCAATACCTGCTCCCTTTCCTGAATATCCATCTCCACGGGAATTTCCATGGCCCGAAAAATATCTTTTAACAACCGGTCTGTTCTCCTGGCAGGGTTGTCCTTCAAGGTTAATCTTACCCGGGCAGGACGAGAACCAATAATACCGAATAAACCCTTAGAAGGTTCTTCCAATACTTCAATAATAACTTCGTCCCGCAATACCCCGAATTCCTGCAGGCCATGCTCAATGGCTTCATCAATGGTCTTACCGACCTTTTCTACTACCTTCAACTCCGGTTACCCCCTCTTTAAGCTGCAGGGTCTCTTTATTAATAAACCACTGTTGAATTGTTCCTACAATATTAAATACTACCCAGTATAATGCCAAACCTGCCGGTACCGTGCTGGCAATCCAACCGATTAATAAAGGCATCATATACAGCATAGTTCTCTGGGTTTGGTCTTGGGTATTGGTGGTCAGTTTTGACTGTAAATAAGTGGTGACTGCTGCCAATATGGGCAAAATAAAATAAGGATCTTTTTGGCTTAGAGATGTTACCCAAAAAAAGTGTGCATGATCAGGGTTCTTAAAGGGGAATGCGTACAGGGCCCGGTAAAGGGCAATCAAAATTGGCATTTGCACCAACAAAGGCAAGCAACCGGCCATTGGGTTGACGTTGTGCTCTTTATATAGCTCCATAATTTTTTGCTGCATCATTTGCGGGTCTTTGTTTTTATACTTATCCTGAATGGCCTTAATTTCAGGGGCCAGTTTCTGCATCATTACCATTGAGTGCATCTGTTTTTTAGAAAGGGGGTACAATGCCACTTTAATGATCACAGTCAATAATATAATGGCAAGGGCATAGCTTGGCACACCAATATTGACAGTGAGTTCATACAACCAGTTCATCAATGCAGTCATGCCGTTAACAATGGCATCAAACCATCCAAACAATAGTCGTTACCTCCTTAAAAGCCCCGGTTAAATTTAAACGGGGTCATATCCGCCCGGGTGGAAGGGATGGCATTTAGCCAATCTTTTTACAGTTAACCACAGCCCCTTGACCACTCCGTACTTTTTGACAGCTTGTATCGAATATTCAGAACATGTAGGGTAAAACCGGCAAGTAGGCGGCTTTAAAGGAGAAATAAACTTTTGATAAAACATGAGGCCAAGCAAAACAACCTGCCGCATTATTCCCTCTCCTGATGATTAAGTTTACCCAGAACATGCCACACATGTTTTTCCATTTGATGATAGTTCTGATCAGAGGCAGCCTGCCGAACAATAAATACAAAATCGTGTCGATCAGGAAAACGCTCTAAATTAAGCCTGCAGATTTCCTTTAAAATACGACGCAAACGGTTACGGCAAACAGCTTTACCAACTTTTTTACTGATGGAAAAACCAAACCTGCGACCACAACCCTTATTAGGAAATTGATATAACACCAGATAACGGTTTGCTGCTGACATTCCATGACGGTAAACAGTTTGAAAATCAGAATTCTTCTTTAAAGATATAAACTTTTCCATAGAGTCTTCCTAATAAAGGTTTTTATTGGATATCTTATCCAAAGCAACGAAAAGTTATACAAATTAGGAAAAGGCCACCCAAAGCGGCCTTATGCAGTCAAACGTTTTCTACCTTTTAAGCGTCTTCTTTTTAGTACGTTGCGGCCCGATTTAGTAGACATTCTCTTTAAAAAACCGTGTACCTTTTTATGCCGGCGGTTCTTTGGCTGAAATGTGCGCTTCAAACGATATACACCTCCTTCAGCAAGATCAGTATATAAAAAAAGATGGAAATACCAGACAGTCACTGAAAATTATATTAAAATTAACGCTCTTAGTCAAGATATATGGTTTTTTGAAATTATTAGTTTACCTAGCTATCCATACCAGCTGTGAATATCATTTCTTTGTTGATAACTCTTGGAAGTTTTGGTATTATTGATTTACACTTGTGGATAATTTTAATTATCCAAGTTTTGCACAGGTTGTGGATAAAATTGTGAACAACTTTGTTGATTTTTAAGGTTTTATCTCTAAACATAACCGCATTTGTTTACCGCACTCCCTTAGTTAAATTAAGGGATTTTTTTAGCAATTTACAGTTCAGGGGGTTTTAAAAAGCATATGCAAAGCGATATTCTGGCCAGGTGGGAACAGGTTTTAATCCGCTTGGAAAAACAGGTAAACAAACATTCCTTTGAAACCTGGCTCGCCCGTTGTAAGCCGGTGGCTCACTATGACAATACGATTATTATAGAAGTCCCTGATCACTTTTCCAAAGGCTGGCTGGCTGACCGCTACGCACCGCTGATTAAACAGGCTTACGAATCAATTCTGCACCGGGAAATATCTTTGCAATTTATTCTGGCAGGTCAAGAAGTTGACCAACCTAAACCAAAGGAAAGATTACAGGAAGATACTTATATTAATATTCTTAATCCCAGATATACCTTTGACACCTTTGTCATCGGCAACAGCAACCGCTTTGCCCATGCGGCTTCCCTGGCGGTGGCGGAATCACCGGCCAAAGCCTATAACCCTTTATTTATTTATGGCGGGGTTGGTTTAGGCAAAACCCACCTGATGCATGCCATTGGCCATTATATATTAGAAAACAATCCTCGTTTAAAGGTTGCCTATGTTACCTCAGAAAAATTTACCAATGAATTGATTAACTCCATTCGGGATGATCAAACGGTAGAATTCCGCAATAAATATCGCAGCATGGATATTCTTTTAATTGACGACATTCAATTTTTGGAGAAGAAAGAACGAACCCAGGAAGAATTTTTCCATACATTTAATACCCTGTATGAAGCCAATAAACAAATTATTATTTCCAGCGATCGCCCGCCCAAAGAAATTGCTACCCTGGAAGACAGGCTGCGCTCCCGTTTTGAGTGGGGATTAATTACTGATATACAGCCGCCTGATTATGAAACAAGGGTAGCTATTTTAAGGAAGAAAGCTCAATTAGAAGGTATTTCCAATATACCTGACGAGACTATTGCTTTTATTGCCGACAAAATTCATTCCAACATTCGGGAACTGGAAGGCGCTTTAATCCGGGTCAGCGCTTTTTCTTCCTTAGAAAAAAGAGAAGCCACTCCCCATTTGGCGGCAGAAGTGTTAAAGGATGTTATTTCACCCAGTAAGCCGAAAGTAATTACGGTGTCATTAATTATGCAATGCGTGGCTGATTTTTACGGCTTGCGTATTGATGATTTAAAAGCTAAAAAAAGAACCCGGTCAGTGGCTTTTCCCAGACAAGTAGCCATGTATCTCACCCGGGAATTAACCGACTTATCCCTGCCCAAGATCGGTGATGAATTCGGCGGCCGGGACCATACCACCGTACTGCACGCCTGCGAAAAAATTGTGGCTGACCTGCCCGGCGACCCGGTACTGCAGGAAACCATCAAAGAATTAAAAAAACGTATCAGTGAATAATGTGAATATGCAGTGGACAAGTTTGTTAACAACCGCTGTCAGGTAAAAGGCATCATTTTTAAGGTTAAGTCTGTGAATAAGTTTTAGATTCTTTTTCCACAGCTTTACTACAGCCCTCAAGCCAGTTACAGCATGGTTTGAAGCGCCTTACACACAAACTCACAGGTATTATTACTACTACTAGCTTTAATTTATATTTATAATAAAAATAAAAATAACGGGGGAGGACTATGAAAGTAATCTGTACCCGTCAGAACCTGGTCCAGGGTGTTACCACCGCCCAGCGGGCCGTTTCTGCGAAAAACACCATGCCTGTTTTAGCCGGCATACTTATTACCGCCCGGGATCATTACCTGGAGTTTCAAGCCACCGATATGGAAATGGGTATTCAATGCACCGTTCCTTGCACGGTGCAAGAAGCTGGTTCCATCGTGTTGCCTGCCAAGTATCTGGGTGAGATTGTCAGAAGATTGCCGGACGCACCCATACAAATTGAAACCGGTCAGGGTACCAATGTTGTCATACGGTACGGCCAATCCGAAATTTCCATAAACGGTTTTCACGATGAGGAATTTCCTGTTTTCCCTAAGCAACAAGGAAAAACTTCCATCACTATACCCGAAGAGGATTTAAAAGAATACCTGCGGCAAATTCTTTTTGCAACTTCCACAGAGGAAACCCGTCCTGTCTTTACCGGTGTACTGATGGAATTGAGCGAAGGAAACTTGCGCCTGGTGGCTACCGATACTCACCGCTTGGCCCTGCGGGATGTTAAAATTAATACCGAGATATCAGATGTGAGCATGATTATCCCTGGCAAAACATTAAATGAATTGGCCAGGGTAATTGGTGCTGCTGATCAAGAGGTTACTATTTCCCTGGCAGAAAATACAGTTATCTTTGGCATGGAAGATACCGTGCTGGTTTCCCGGTTAATTGAAGGGCAGTTTCCCAATTACCGGCAGGTTATACCGCAAAGCTATAAAACCAGAATACGGGTTAAGACGAAAGAACTGCTGGAATCTGTCGAACGGGCCTCTTTATTGGCCAGAGTAGGTACACAAATAATTCGTTTACATATCGAACAAGATAAAATTATTATTACCGCCAATACCGAAGTGGGCAGAATCCACGAAGAAATTGCGGTATATTTGCAAGGGGAACCCATGCAAATTGCCTTTAATGCCAATTATTTGATTGATGCCCTGCGGGCTTGCGGCAGTGACAACATTTACTTGGATTTATCCGGCCCCTTGAGCCCCGGTATTTTACGGCCGGTGGAAGGCGAAGATTACCTCTCGCTGATTTTACCGATGCGCACTATTTAAGGAGAGACAGCCCATGACCCAAAAAATAAAAGTTAACACTGAAATAAGACTGGATCAATTTTTAAAGTGGGCTAACATAACTGATACAGGCGGTCAAAGCAAAATACTGATTCAGTCAGGTCAGGTAAAAGTAAACGGAGTTACTGAAACCCGGCGGGGTAAAAAACTTAAAGCCAACGATACGGTAGAAGTGGCCGGCGCGGGAAGTTTTATGGTTGTGATGTGAAGGTGAAACCTTGCTGGTATCCAGTGTTACACTAAGGAATTTCCGCAATTACAAAGAACAGGTATGGCAGCCCCACCCGGCAGTTAATTTAATTACCGGCCCCAATGCCCAGGGTAAAACCAATTTACTGGAAGCTGTTTATTACAGTCTGCGGGGGCGTTCTTTCCGGGCCGAAAGAGATAAGGACATTATACGCTGGCAAACCGAGCAAACCTGGCTGCAAACCAAAGTGGTCTATCAGGATCGGCATTTAACAATTGAATGGAAAATTAAGGAAGGTAACAAAAAGTTACTGGTTAACGGTTCAGAAACACCTCGCAACCGGTTAGATTACCTGGGCGTTATTTTATTTTGTCCGGAGGATTTATCTTTAGTAAAAGGCTCGCCGCAGGAAAGAAGGCGTTTTTTAGATTACGACGTAGGGCCTTTAAGCCCTTCCTACAGCGGCACCTGGCGGCAGTATGCCAGGGTTTTAACCCAGAGAAACACTCTGCTGAAGGAAATCAGAGACCGGCGGGCCAGCCGGGATATGTTGGAAATATGGGATGAGCAACTGTTCAGGTATGGTGCCCGGTTAATTTACCTGCGTCTGCAGGTATTAAGCAAATTAATTCCCATTGCCCGCCGTATTCATCATGAACTAACCGGGGGCAACGAGGAGCTGCAAGCAAAATATCTTTCCTCGCTGGTGTTGGAGCCGGGCTTACAGGAAGCGCAGATATATCAAATATTTGCAGCGGCTTCCCAGAGGGTGCGGCAGTCAGAAATTCAAAGATGCCAGACCCTGTTGGGACCCCACCGTGATGACCTGGCGGTTTTAATTAACGGTACGGAAGCCAGAGTATTTGGTTCGCAAGGGCAGCAGCGTACGGTTACCTTGTCTTTTAAATTGTCCCAGTTGGAGTTATGGTTTAAAGAATATGGCCATTATCCGTTACTGCTGCTGGATGATGTATTGTTTGAACTGGACCGCCGGCGGCAAACAATGCTTTTACAGCGGGTGCTTAACCGGGTGCAAACTTTTATTACCACCAGTTTTACGGGCAATATAGAAAAAACCATCGGGGGAGCCGGTGCCCTTTGGCAGGTAAATGACGGCTCTCTCACGAAAAAGGAGGAATTATAGTGTTTTTGCATTTAGGCGGGGATGTGGTAGTGTTAAAAAAAGATATTATTGCCATCTTGGATGCCCGGACAAAAAATTCAGCCATTACCAGGGAATTCATTGAGATTGCCAAAGATGAAGGGTTTATCCAACCGGTGTCCAACCAGGAAAAAGAGAAGTCTTTTGTGATTACCAGTAAGGAGATATTTGTTTCGCCAATTTCTTGCACTACTTTAAAAAAGAGATCAGACAACATCACGGACAATACAGAAGATGAGGCTTAAACAAAGGTTGCCGGTAATTTACTTAAACTCCGGTCATTATTAAAGTGGCGCCCACAGAGCGCGTGGGCGCCACCGGCATGTCGACAAACATTAGCGGTGGTTTATGATCCCCTTTGGCTCCGGTCTACGCACCGACAGCACTGTGATTCGCTCCGGTCGCCCTTGGGGTCGCCTCAAACGGGCCATCCTGGCCCGGTTCGGCTGGCGCCCACATCCTGTGGGCGCCCCCCCATGGCTCCTTACGCTCATCAAGTGCTGTGACCGGTGCTTCGACAAGTCGCCGACAGGGGATCATAAGACCACCTCACTGTCTTACGACATTTGTCTACAGTCTGTGGGCGCCCATGCTCTGTGGGTGCCATTTCTTTTAGACTAACCAATAACATAATTTGTTGTAATTTTTCTGTTAATGTATATCCTTGAATAGGGAATACTAATTATGGTATAATATGGAGTCAATGTAATTAGATGGAGGTCATTTTATGGACCAACAGCAGCAGACCAATAAATACAGTGCGGATCAAATTCAAGTTCTCGAAGGCCTGGAGGCGGTTCGCCGCCGTCCCGGCATGTATATTGGCAGTACCAGTGCCAGAGGCCTGCACCACCTGGTCTATGAAGTAGTGGATAACAGTATTGACGAAGCCCTGGCCGGTTATTGCGATAAAATTGCGGTTACCGTTCATCGTGATAACTCCGTCACAGTGGAGGATAACGGACGGGGTATTCCGGTGGATATCCACCCTAAAGTTGGCAAACCGGCTGTGGAAGTAGTATTAACCATGCTGCATGCCGGGGGTAAATTTGGCGGCGGCGGGTACAAGGTTTCCGGCGGCTTGCACGGGGTGGGCGTGTCAGTTGTGAACGCCCTGTCAGAAATACTTTCCGTAGAAATTAAACGAAACGGCCATATATACAGGCAGGAGTTTGCCCGGGGTATACCAACCACAGAACTTAAGATAATTGGCAAAAGCAAATCCACCGGTACGAAGGTGACTTTTAAACCGGATGCCGAAATTTTTGAAGAACTGGTATTCAGCCTGGAAACCCTGACCCAACGAATCAGGGAACTGGCTTACTTAAATAAAGGCGTAAAAATTACCCTGAAGGATGAACGTAAAGACCCGCCGGTGGAACAGGTGTTCCAGTTTGAAGGCGGCATTAAGGATTTTGTTAAACACTTAAACAAAACCAAACAAGTGCTGCACCCCAAGCCGATATATATCAGCGGGGAAAGGGAACAAGTTATAGTTGAAGCGGCTTTGCAATACAATGACGGGTATACGGAAACCATGCTGTCCTATGCCAATAATATTCATACGGTGGACGGCGGTACCCATGAAATAGGTTTAAAAACAGCCCTAACCCGGGTTGTTAATGATTACGGCCGCAACCACAATATATTAAAAAACAACGATGCCAACCTTACCGGCGAAGATATTCGGGAAGGTGCTACCATTGTGATCAGTGTTAAAGTACCGGAACCCCAGTTTGAAGGGCAAACCAAAACCAAGCTGGGCAACAGTGAAGTAAGGGGTATCGTTGAATCTATTTTTGCTGAAAAATTTTCCACCTTCCTGGATGAAAACCCCTCAGTGGCCAAAAAAATTATTGAAAAGGCGGTTACCGCCGCCCGAGTCCGGGAGGCTGCCCGTAAAGCCCGGGAACTGACCAGGCGCAAAAGTGCTCTAGAAACCATGTCTTTACCCGGCAAACTGGCGGACTGTTCGGAAAAGGACCCCAGTATCTCCGAATTATATTTAGTGGAGGGCGATTCTGCCGGCGGTTCCGCCAAGCAAGGCAGAGACAGGCGTTTTCAAGCCATCCTGCCGCTGCGGGGTAAAATTATTAACGTGGAAAAGGCCAGGATGGATAAAATTTTGGCCAATGAAGAAATCAGAGCCATGATTACCGCCCTGGGTACCGGTATAGGTGAGGATTTTGACTTAAACAAAGCCCGTTACCATAAAATAATTATTATGACTGATGCTGACGTGGACGGCGCCCATATTCGCACCTTGCTGATGACATTTTTCTATCGGCATATGCGGCCGTTAATCGAAGCCGGCTATTTATATGTGGCTCAGCCGCCGTTATTCAGAGTGCGGAAAGGCAATCTTGACAGTTACGTTTACAGCGAAAAAGAATTGGAAGAGCTGCTAAAAAGGATTGGTCACGACAAAGTTAATATTCAGCGTTATAAAGGGTTGGGCGAGATGAACCCTGAGCAGCTATGGGAAACTACCATGGACCCGGATACCCGAACCATGCTGCAGGTAACCTTGCAGGATGCCATCGAAGCAGATGCAACCTTTTCTATGCTGATGGGCGACCGGGTTGAACCGCGCCGGGATTTTATTCAGGAAAACGCCAGATACGTCAGAAACTTGGATATTTAAAATATAAATAATTTGCGCCAACAGCCTGACCAGGCCGGCGTTTTGCCCTTTTAATTTACTAAACGTTTACTATTTCGGAGGTATAAAAAATGGCTCCCCAAACTGGTAAGGTTATCCCTCTGGACATTAACAACGAAATGAAAAATTCCTACCTTGATTACGCTATGAGCGTAATTATAGGCAGGGCTTTACCGGATGTGCGGGATGGCCTCAAGCCTGTTCACAGACGAATTCTTTATTCCCTCCATGAATTGGGGTTAACCCCGGACAAGCCATATCGTAAGAGTGCCGGGATAGTTGGTAAGGTAATGCAGGATTTTCACCCTCATGGCGATATGGCTATTTATGATGCCATGGTGAGGTTGGCCCAGGATTTTGCCAGCCGGTATCCTTTAATTCAAGGTCATGGCAACTTTGGTTCGGTTGACGGTGACCCGCCGGCGGCCATGCGTTATACTGAAGCCCGCATGGCCAAGATAACCATGGAAATGCTGGCTGATATTGATAAAGAAACTGTCGACTTTGCTCCCAACTATGATAACCGTACCGAAGAACCTGTTATTCTCCCCTCGAAAATTCCCAACCTGTTAATTAACGGTTCTTCCGGTATTGCGGTGGGGATGGCCACCAATATACCTCCTCACAACCTGGGCGAAGTTATTGACGGTATTTTAATGATGATTGATAACCCGCAAGTTACCTCCGATCAGCTGATGAAGGTAATTAAAGGGCCTGACTTTCCCACCGGAGCAAAAATAATGGGACGGGAAGGCATCCGCCAGGCTTACCGCACCGGCCGGGGCACCATTAAAATCCGGGCCCAGGCCACTATTGAACAAAAGGCCAACGGCAGGCCGGTTATCATTGTGCATGAAATTCCTTACCAGGTAAACAAAGCCAGGCTAATCGAAAAAATTGCTGAGCTGGTCAGAGATAAAAAAATTGAAGGCATTTCCGACCTGCGTGATGAGTCTGACCGCCGGGGTATGCGCATTGTCATTGAATTGAAAAAAGACGCCAATCCCAATGTAATTCTTAACCTTTTATACAAGCATACCCAAATGCAAGAAAGCTTCGGCATCATCATGCTGGCTCTGGTTAACAACGAGCCCAAAGTATTAAATCTGGCGCAGCTGATTTTTCATTATCTGGAACACCAAAAGGATGTAATCACCCGCCGGACCAAATATGAGCTTAAAAAGGCCGAAGCCAGGGCACACATTGTAGAGGGCTTGCGCATTGCACTGGCCAACCTGGATGAGGTTATTAAAACCATCCGGGAATCAAAAAATACCGAAGAAGCAAAAAAGGGCCTGGTAAACAAATTTAACCTGACCCAGGTGCAGGCTGAAGCCATTGTCGAAATGCGCCTGCGCAGTCTTACTGCCTTGGAAGTGGAAAAATTAGAGGCAGAGTATAAAGAGCTGCTGCAAAAAATTGATTACTTGCGCTCGGTGCTGGCAGATGAGAAAAAAGTACTGGGCATTATTAAAGATGAGCTGCTGCAAGTGAAAGAAAAATTTGCCGACCCCCGCCGAACGGTTATTACCAATGAGGCTGCCGGCGAATTTGATATTGAAGACCTTATTGATGAAGAAGATATGGTGGTAACCCTTACCAATCAAGGTTATATTAAGCGAATTTCCCTGGATACTTACCGCAGCCAGCGCCGGGGCGGCAAGGGGATTACCGCCATGGGCACCAAAGAAGAAGATTTTGTTAGGCATCTGTTTATTGCCTCAACGCACCATTTTCTCTTGTTCTTCACCAATAAAGGCAAGGTGTATCGCTTAAAGGTGCACGAAGTGCCGGAAGCATCCCGAACCGCCAAGGGAACGCCCATTATTAATTTATTAAACTTTGATCATGACGAATATGTATCTACCGTGATACCTATTAAAGAATTTGCTGAAGACGCTTTCTTATTCATGGCTACCAAAAACGGCACCGTTAAAAAAACACCCCTTACGGAATATAATTCTTCCCGCCGGGACGGCATAATCGCCATCACTTTGGATCAAGAGGATAAACTGGTAGCGGTGGAATTAACCTATGGCAAGGAAGAAATTATTCTGGGCACCCAGGAGGGAACCGCCATCCGTTTTTCTGAAGATGACGTAAGACCTATGGGGCGGGCCGCCAGGGGTGTTAAGGGTATTACCCTGTCAGACAATGACTTTGTGGTTAACATGGATGTGGTAAAAGAAGGCGCTGACCTGTTGACGGTAACTGCCAACGGTTACGGCAAACGAACCCCCCTCAGCGAATACCGGTCCCAGTCCCGCGGCGGTAAAGGGATTATTAATATCAAGACAACCAAAAGAAACGGGCCTGTGGTGGGCGTACAGGTAGTTAAAGAAGAAGATGAGATCATGATGATCAGTGCCGAAGGAATTATCATCAGATTACCGGCCCGGGATGTTTCCTCTATGAGCCGCAATACCCAGGGAGTGACCCTCATGAAAACCGCAGAAAACGACCGCATCGTGGCCATTGCCCGGGTGGTTAAAGAAGACAGCGAACAGTAGCAATAAGGGTAACATTGTGAAATAAAAACAACACTGTTAGGGTGGTATATAATCTCTTGCAGCTTGGGTCTACGCACCGGCACCATGATTTGTTTCAGTGGTAATTAGAGTCGCCGGAAGCGTTCCTTCCCGGCCCGGTTCGGCCGGCGCCCACGCTTTGTGGGCGCCAACCGGCAAGTGCTGTGACCGGTGCTTCAATAAATGCCGGCAGGGGATCATAATACCACCTAAACTTTTCTTGTAGACAATTATTTTAAACTCACTTAGTAATAAAATTCACATTGACACAGGACAAAATTATGTGATATATTAATTTACGCCGATGCGGCAACCTTACTGGCAGCACTGAGATTAAAAACCAAACAAACCGGTCAAAAAGTAATTGACTTAAGGTTAACAAAGTGCTATT